>CABSGW010000093.1 GCA_902477365.1 uncultured Prevotellaceae bacterium | reverse complement strand
ATTATTAGAAAATGGAACTATTAGATATCGACATCCGACTAATCTTTGCAATTTTAAACGGTAAAGTTTCAGCTGCAATCAATCGCAAACTGATCCGGAACTTCCATTCCGCCGGGATGGATATTACGCCCGAGCAATGGACGGTATTGTTATATCTATGGGAACAGGACGGTGTAACCCAACAACAGCTATGCAATGCCACGTTTAAAGACAAACCCAGCATGACGCGCCTTATCGACAATATGGAGAAGGTGAATCTTGTTGTACGCATTGCCAGCAAAAAAGACCGTAGGACCAATCTGGTTCATCTTACCAAAAAGGGTAGAGAGATGAAAGAAAAGTCCCAGTACATCGCTATTAAGACTTTAAAAGAAGCCTTACACGGATTGGGAACCGAAGAGCTCCGTACCAGCCAAGAGGTGTTGCGAAAAGTATTCAGCAACACGAAAGACTAGCCCCTGCCCTAATCCCTAAAAATAGTAACACTGCCATCCGAACATTCTTAGCAAGCAGCCAGACTGCTTTCCGATAAAACGAGAGACCGATCCACATTGAAGTGAATCGGCCTCTCGTTTTATATGCTTGACCAGCCCTATTTTATTCCATTTCCGGAATAATCAATTTGTATCCTTTTCCGTGGATATTGATAATTTCCACATTCTCGTCATCACGCAAGTGTTTACGCAATTTTGTGATGTATACGTCCATGCTACGTGCATTGAAGTAGTTGTCGTCAATCCAAATAGTCTTCAACGCAAAGTCACGTTGCAGAATCTCGTTTGCGTGTGCGCAAAGCAAGCCTAACAATTCACTCTCTTTCGTTGTCAGTTTGGTTTGTGAGTCACCGCGTGCCAAAATCTGTTTCTGCGTATCAAACGTGAAGCTACCGATTTTGTACAATGTACTCTCACGGCTTTTCTTACCGCGTACACGACGCAGGATTGCTTCGATACGGAAAGTCAGCTCTTCCATAGAGAACGGTTTGGTGATATAATCGTCCGCTCCAATTTTGAAACCTTCCAGAATATCCTCTTTCAGTGTTTTTGCTGTCAGGAAGATAATCGGAATTTCCGAATTTGCCTGACGGATGTCCTGTGCCAGGCTGAAACCATCCTTTTTAGGCATCATCACGTCCAGCACACACATGTCGAACTTGGTTTTCAAGAAAGCCTTGTAACCAGCCTCACCATCCGGGCACAGTTCTGTAACGTAACCTTTTGCCTGTAAATACTCTCTCAACAGCATGCCAAGATTCTCATCATCCTCGCACAATAAGATATGCAATTTTTCGTCCATAATTTTTAGTCTTTTATTATTGGTAATGTTATTATAAAATTCGTTCCTTCACCCGGTTCGCTCTCTGCCCTGATTGAGCCCCCGTGTATCTCTATGATATTTTTCACATACGCCAGTCCCAATCCGAACCCTTTCACGTCGTGCCGGTTACCGGTATGTACCCGATAGAACTTATCGAAAATCTTTTTCAAATCCTCTTTCCGTATACCGATACCATTGTCTTTTATTGAAATATGCAGTTTATCCCCATCGTTCCAAGTACTGATTTTCAATTTCAAATCAACATCTTCCCGCTTATACTTCACGGCATTGTCCATCAGGTTGAACACGACATTGGTAAAGTGCATCTCATCCACAAATATCATCGGATCTGTCGCCTTCAATGAGGTTTCTATCGTTCCGTTGTATTTCTCCACTTTCAATGCAAACGTATTAACTACATCGGTTATCAAGTCGTTGGCATTTACATCCTTTTTCTTAAAGATCGCCTTTTGCCTGTCGAACATAGACATCTGCAACACCTTTTCCACCTGGAAGCGCAACCGCTTGGTCTCATCCACAATCACACCGGATATATGTGCAAACATCGTTTCGCTTTTGGCCACCGAAGGATCTTTCAACATCTGTGCGGCCAGCGATATGGTGGAAATCGGTGTTTTAAACTCGTGTGTCATGTTGTTTATGAAGTCATTCTTTATCTCTGTCAACCGTTTCTGACGGAAGATGATATAAATGGTGAATATAAACGTGATGAGCAGTACAAAAGTGAAGATGATTGCCGGAATCATGAAACGCACGCTACTGAAAATATATCCTCCCATATCCGGGAAATGCACGTAAATGATGCCCATTTTCGACGGCGGGTCGTTCGGGAACAACACCTGTGAGTAAGCATACCGATTGCCCGTTTCTTCGTAGTCGGGACATTGGTAAACAATACGTCCGTCACGCGTTTTCACTGTAAAGTGATACGGCAAGTTGATACCGTTATTGACAAATTCCGCTTTCAGGAATGAATCCAGCATTTTAAAATTGATACGGTCTTTCAAAGGTTTCTCACTCACCGTGTAAAGGATCGAGCAAACCACCTCATCCAACAGATCTTTCTGATACAAATACCGCGAACGTACCTCCTCGCGCATTGCCGTTGCCGCTTCCGACAAGGCATTCATACGGTGTCCACTCAACACCAGCCTTCCCGACATCGATTTTGCCGATGAGTTCAGGGGAGACAACTTGTACCGTGAATACAGGGTATCCACCTCTACATTATGTGCCGAAGAACCCAACACATTGGATGTCCCCGCCCCCTCTGTATGCGATACCGTCTCACCGTCCATGTCTGCCGAAACAGACTCTTTCACCTCTTTTTCCAATCCGCGCATCGTCTCATACATCTCCATACTACGTGATACCTGATACAGGCTACGCGACACAGATTCATCGAATTGTTCCTTGCGCATTTTGATTACTTCCTCAAAATAGCCAACTTGTAAATAAAGCAGCGCAAGGAATGAAATTCCCATTACAACGGATATGGTCCAAATTGTTGACTTTTTCATGAGAGCAAAGATAAGCAAGCCTCCGCTCCTTTCAACCATAAAACGGAATTACTTTTATAACACTCACATTTATTAATAATAATCCACCCTCCAAGTTAACAAAAACACAACTTCACTTATCGTATATCGATTACTTTTTCAGTTTTCAGCAAACGATCTCTCTTTCCTAGACCTTATAACACCTGCACAGTAAATATAATATTATCAATAAAAAAGATCTTACACCCCTTCCATACAGACTTATAAACCCGCTATTGGCAATAAGCGCCGAATCCTTAAAACAAACCGCTCAAATTATAAAAAAGAAGCCCTATTGATTAACAAAAATCCCGATAAGCAACGTCTCTGAAAACCATTCGTTGCTTATCGGGATCATATTGTATTGGCAAACGTTCCCTTACGGCTTCGCTATACCTTCCGCCGTAGCCCGTTCCTGCATCCGTTTGATACGGGCTTCCAGATCGGGATGCGTTGAAAACAACTGATTCAATTTGTTGTTTTTCTGTGCACCGGCCTCTTCCTGTAATTTCTTCAGTTTTTCAAATGACAACGCCATTGCCCACGGGTTCTTACCTGCCTTTTTCAGGAACTCATACCCATAGTCGTCAGCGTCACGCTCCTGCTTCTGCGAATAAGTGGCATTCACCAGCGCCTCACCCAAATCTCCCAACTGTGAATCGGTCAATGTTGCAGCTTTTCCACCCTGCGATGAAATACCGTCTTTCAAGGCCGAAGCCAACAAAGCCGTGCGAAATCCCTTTTTTGAATCCTTGTGCGCCACGTGCCCCACTTCGTGTCCAATCACCCCCAGCAACTCCTCATCGCTCATGATGTCCATCAGCGAGGAAAAGACCCGCACACTTCCATCCGCACATGCAAACGCATTTACATCCGTCACATAATACACCTTAAAGTTCAATGGAATGCCCTCGGCGCTCGTCAACCCGTCCGTCAGTTTTTTCAACCGTACGGCATACGCGTTATCATCCGCACAGACCTGGTTGTTTTTATCCATCCAGTCTATATACTCTTTCACATACTCCGTCATCTGTTCATCCGTCAGCGTCACAGCCTTAGCCGCTTTAGCCGCTCCACCCAACACCTTTTTCACATTCAACTGTGCCGTTGCCGGCGCTGTTCCCACCAGGCACCATAACATCACGGCCCATTTCATCCAAGTCTTCTTCATACGTACTTATTTTATTTCTATTTTTGGGCTTTACCCTTTCCCCTGGTACAAATAAACATAAAAAATCAGAATCGACCAATCATTTCCGCTTCTTTTTCCGTTTCCACCCGCCAAAAACAAGCATTGCCGCCTGTTCCCTCGGGTAGTGGAACAGGCGGCAATGCCTTCTTTCTTCTTTTACCTGCGATACGATGTACTCAGGGCTTCACGTGCTTCTTTATTTCAGTTACGATGTAACGCACATCTTCATCCGTTACAAACGGACCACTCGGCAAGCAAAGTCCCAAGCCAAACAGACGCTCTGATGTGCCGTTCACATAACGCGGCGCATCCTTATAGACCGGTTGCAAGTGCATCGGCTTCCACAACGGACGAGTCTCTATATTCGCCACATCCAGTTTCTGCCGCAATGTTTCATAATCGATACCTGCTTCTTCCGGATCAACCAGTATCGTATTCAACCAATAATTGGATTCCATGTAGGCTTCGGGTGCTTCGTGCAACGTTATTCCTTCCACACCTGCCAACAACTCAGCGTAAAGCTCTTTTATGTGTCGGTGGTGCGCAATGTGTTCCCGTGCCACCGTCATCTGCCCCCGTCCTATACCGGCACAAATATTACTCATCCGGTAGTTATATCCTATCTCCTCGTGTTGGTAGTACGGAAAAGCCTCACGGGCCTGTGTGGCGTAAAACATAGTCCGTTTTTTCGCTTCTTCGTCGGGACAGATCAGTGCCCCACCTCCACTGGTCGTAATCATTTTGTTACCGTTGAACGACATAACGCCATACACACCGAAGGTGCCGCACATACGTCCTTTGTATTCCGAGCCGAACCCCTCGGCAGCATCTTCCACCACCGGAATACCGTAACGATCGGCCACTTCCATCAATTCGTCTATGTAAGCCGGCATTCCATACAGGTAGACCGGTATAATTGCTTTCGGTTTCTTTCCCGTCTTGGCTATGCGGTCTTTAATCGCTTCTTCCAGCAATGCCGGATCCATGTTCCATGTCTTGCTCTCACTGTCTACAAATACAGGCGTAGCCCCTTGGTACACAATAGGGTTGGCCGAAGCTGCAAATGTGAATGACTGGCAAATCACCTCATCCCCAGCTTTCACCCCCAAGTTTATCAAAGCCAAGTGCACCGCCGCCGTACCCGCCGAAAGCGCTACCACCTGTTTACCTTGTCCTACGAACTTTTCCAAATCCTGTTCAAACCCATTTACATTCGGTCCGAGGGGCACTACCCAGTTCGTATCGAAAGCCTCTTGAATAAACTTCATTTCCTGTCCACTCATGTG
This sequence comes from uncultured Prevotellaceae bacterium, assembly GCA_902477365.1. Lineage (GTDB taxonomy): Bacteria > Bacteroidota > Bacteroidia > Bacteroidales > Bacteroidaceae > Alloprevotella. The sequence goes on along the minus strand of CABSGW010000093.1, from coordinate 4,135 downwards.
AGCGAGGCAGAGATAAATTCTCTTTTCCATATCAATAAAATCTTATAAGAATAGACTATACCATGTCTTGGCTCGATTCCATGCAGAAACCGGGCATTTCAAAGAAAAATAAAACTCTTATTTATAGCCTAATATACAAATCAAAAAATCGCGAATAAAACATTCGTCATATTACACTCATAATATAACAAGATGTTTTTATTTTCTTCTTGATATATAATCTCCAATTTTCAATTCCTTATTTTCCTCTATATAAATAGGCACTCCATCCACATCCCTTAAAATCAGATTATGAGGTGGAAATACTTTCTCAACCTCTGATGAGATCTCTCCGTCTCTCCCCAATGCCAATAACAACTGAAACTCAGACAAATTGAATCCTGCAGCTGCAAACGAAGAACTGAAAGCTACATGGCGAATATTGATTTCTGTAATCACAGGAACATTATCTACATCTCCCTTCATATCAACTACAACCAAACCATTCATTACCTCTCCGGTTTCATTACATATCCGTTCAATCGCATCAAGTGCTGTCTGCTTGATCTGTTCGTTATTTATTAAACGTCCCTTTGACGTGTTCCCCGTTATACCCGATACGGCCACCTTTGCCATGATATATTCCATGCGTTCAGCTTGTGCCATTTTCACCAAACGCCCATTTTTAAACAAACAAAAACAACCATAATTACCACCCGGCAAGAACTCGGATAATTGAAACTGATGAATACCTTGATTAATTTTCACCCAAGCTCTCAAATCATCATAGCAAGTAGCTTTAAACGAACCTTTTCCAGAAGCTGTACCAGCAGCACCATCACGAATCCAAACAGGGAATCCTAGTGGATTGACAAAATCGTTAGATTCGATTTTCTCTGCTGAAACCGTTTCATTTTTAGGAACCAAACGTGTATTTTTCAGCGCTTGAAATAAACGCTCTTTACTAATCACCAATTTTGCAAAATGCCGAGGAGGAACAATATGAGGCACATCAAACGGATGTTCCGCCCAATATAAAACTTCCACCTCAGGTACAACTATAACCGCATCCGGTTTTTCTTTATCTAAAATTGTCTCTATCACTGTTCGATAAGTTTCATCCGATACGGCCGGAACTTTATAGATCCGATCAAAAATACCCTCATACATGCCATATAGCAAGTTACACATATCCCAGCCTATAAATTCAGCATCACCAAACAAACGACTCATTTTCAATGAACGCAAAACACTCCGTGCCGATACGGCGCAAGCACCAGTTATTATAATCTTCATTTTTTCTGTTTTTTAGTTTCTCTTTCTACATCCAAATAATTCTCTTTTTTATCCGGTACTACTCCATCCCGTTTCAATACTTTATACACTGTCAGACAAAACACCTTTACATCAAGAATCAAGGTTAAATTTTCCGCATAAAAAGCATCCAATTCCAACTTATCATCCCAACTTAAATTATTCCGTCCGCTCACTTGAGCCAACCCTGTTATACCTGGGCGTACCGTATGACGCAATTGTTCTCTTTCCGTATAATAAGGTAAATAACGTATCAACAGCGGGCGAGGTCCAATCAATGCCATATCCCCTTTCAATACATTGATTAATTGGGGTAATTCATCTATGGAAGTAGCTCGTACAAATCGACCTACTTTCGTTAAACGTTGCGCATCAGGTAATAAATTTCCATCAACATCCCGCTCATCAGTCATTGATTTAAACTTTATCACCTTTATTATTTTCCCATTTTTGCCGGGACGTTCCTGAAAAAAGAATGCACCAGCCCCTTTATTGGCAAAATGTAGCCAAATAGCAATCAACAACAGAATAGGCCAAATAACTAATAGTACACAAGAAACAAGGATAAAATCCACCACTCGTTTACATCCATTCTTATACATAACAAATTGGTTTAACGTCTATAATTATTAATCACATACTTACGTTTTCCAGATTGTAATGTTGGTATCCCCGATACAGGAATCACACGAATTTCTGCATCATCACCCAAATATCCTTTCAATATTTCAACAAGCATCTCAGCTCTCGTAAAATCTCCATTTGTGTTAACCTTAACCTCATAAATCTTTTCTCCTTGCTGTATAAACTGATATTGAATAAGTTCTGTAAATTTCCACATCTCATTAGCTATTATAAAATGAGAAATTAAATCCCCTTTTGTATTATACAACATATCAGACCTCCGTCCTTCTACCACTAATAAAACCGGACTATCAGTATTTGCAGAATGATATGAAATAGCACCTATATCGCCCGTATCATACCGAATAAAAGGCATTGCTCGATTAAAAAAATCTGTTATAACAATACGCCCTTTTTCTCCTTCTTCTGCAGGTTCATCACTTTCGAACTTCAATATTTCGACCCAATAACTAGCTGCATTTATCTGATATTCTTTTGAGTTCATGACAAATTGCTGAGCGATAAAACCATTTTCCTGATTCGAATAACGTGAAAAAACATCACATCCAAACATTTTTCCCAAACCATCCCGTGCCACATCACTTATCATTTCTGATCCTGGATAAATCACTTTAACTCGCGCATTTCTTAAGTTACACTTTACAGCCGAACGATAAATACTTTCGAAGCTGGAGGCATAACCCAAAAAATATTTGTCCTCCCGATCTTTTATTATACGATCTAAAAAACACTCTATTTGTTTTTCACTTAGATTAGAACTATCCACCATCTTTATATTCTGAATAAAAGACTGCAAAGGAGATTTTAAAACCTCTTTCGTCCAAACTCGGAAATAATACAACCGATCCCCTATTTTATAACCATCTTTCCCATACGAAAAAAATAAATCGGCACGATTGCGAATTAGCTTTCCTTTATCTTTATAAATCACAAAAGGAGTACCTGTTGACCCACTCGTTGTTTCATAAAACAATTGATCTACATGAAACTGATCAGACAAAAATGCCTTTTGGTTTTCCCTGATGACTTGCTTGTTTACAACCGGAAAATCTTCCAACCTATCTCCTTTCAATTGTGTATAATAGGGAACATGTTGCTTTGCATATTTCAATATTGTATTCAAGTTTGTTTGAATAATTCTCTGGGCTTTACTCTCTCTGTAATGCTCATTAACAAAGCACACTTGTTGATAAGCCCTTTTTACAGGTTTTCCTTTCAACCAATCCAAACTCCAAAAAACCAGTTCCCGAATAGACATCATTCCTATTTGTTTTTATTGTTAAGTAAATTTTGATATTCTCTTAATAAAGCATCCCAGACAATCTTTCTATCGTATCGATGCATTATTAAATCACGTGCATATTCTGCCAAATGACTCACATAATCAGGACATTCTACATAATATCTCATTTTTTCGTACAAAGCCACTTCGTTCTTAGGTGGAATTACCCCACCATTCACCCCATCTTCTACAATTTCATTACAACCATTTATATTTGTAACAATACAAGGAAGTCCTAATGCACCAGCTTCCAATACTCCATTTGGAAACCCCTCCCTATATGATGGCAATACAAAAACATCTGAAGCAGCCAAAAAGCCTCGAACATCATCCTGTTTTCCATAAGAAAAAATTGAACGATGATTTATAATCAAATCTTTTACCGAATTATCCACCTTATCCAAACCATCTTCAAAAGGGCCTATTAAAAATAATCTCGTTTCCTTTTTTTCCTCATTTAATTTCACAAAAGCCCGAACCAACTCATTAATTCCTTTGTCTTTTACCAAACGACCTACAAAACAAAAGGTAAAACAATCTTTCTTTCGCAATGGTTCGGCCATTTTCATCACATCTTCTGTGCGGGCATACCAATCCATATCTACCCCTCTTACGTTTCCATTTGCAACGATATGTAATGGTTTATGTGTAATATGAAAACGTTCCAAATCCTTTTTCACCCCATTTCCCTCCGGATTAATGTATGTGGCACACCAACAAGTTAAACGATCCATCCATATTAGAACCCGTTGTTTTATTCCCCTTTCCGTAGGAAAAACCAATCCAGTAAAAGTATGCATCCGAACAGGCACACGCGTAATCCATGCAGCCAACATAGAAATCAACCCCGCTTTTGGTGTCATTGAATGTACTATATGTGACGATTTTGCCACCTGAGGCGTTTTCTTCACTGAC
>CABSGW010000092.1 GCA_902477365.1 uncultured Prevotellaceae bacterium | reverse complement strand
CGTATATCCGGTGGTAGAACCGATGCGGATGCCCGTGGCACGCAACTGGTCCAGCGTCTCAACCACATCCGGAATGGGGGTGGTAAAATCGGACAGGGTGGCAAACAAATGCCGCTCAAACGACGCATACAACTCGTTCACATCGCGTTCGTCCCACCGACGTCCATGGCGGTCAACAAACGCCTCCTCTACAACGGGCATGGAAAGAATGGCCGTATGTGGTCTATTTTCAACATACCCATCGGCTCGCGGGCCTGACGCAACGTGATCGCGATATCGCGTTCCTCGGCAAAAACCTTCAGAAAAGCATTGAGCGGCGCAAAACAGCCGTAATCGACGGCCGTTCCGGCCCAGTCCATAATTACACAATTGATTGTTTTCATTATTTTAAAAGCTTATTATTTACGAATGCATACTGACTGAAACAGTCGGGACCATACCACTGGAACGACGTCGACGGCGACTGTAATAGGCTATACCCAAGCCGCTCAGCGCCAACAACAGGCAGCTGGCCGATCCCAACACGATAACCAACGTATTGTAAAACTCCATCCACTGCATACTGCCTGTAGCCAGTTCCTTGAACACCAGCACACCCACCGTACCCAGATAGCCGATAAAGTCGATCGTTGCAATGAAAAAACCTACATTGCCATTGATGCCGTAACAGGCCACAAAGCGGTCGAAGAAGATGGTCTGGAAGCTCAGATAAGCTATATAAAGTCCCAAACTCTGACAGAACAGCCAGTTGAGCGGTGACAAATGCAGGGTGTCGTACATAGAAGCTACAAGCACCAACCCAAACAACCCGGCAATGGCCAACAGCAACACCGTGTTGAGTACACGACGATGGTTACGCACCAACGAAACGGTCAGTAACAGCCCCAGGATGAGCAGTGTTACCACACCCTCAACACCACTGATGGCCCACGACGAAAAGCGGGTGGTATCGACCAGATTAACCAGAAAATCTTCTTTGATATCGCGTATAATCGTGATGAACAAATTACCTACAAACAGTAGTACCAGCAATGGGGCAAACCGTAAAAAGATCTCCTTGCGCCGACGTCCGTCCATCGGCACGCGCTGTGTACAGTGGCGTACGTCGTCCTCATCGGGTTCGGGCAGGCGGTCAAGCGCAAAAGCCAGCAACAGCAACAACACCAAGGCCACACCGCCTATTACGGCCGGCATCAGGAAAGGATCGACACCCAGATCGTTCATGACAAAAAGTGCCACCGACTTAGCCAGTCCGGAACTAAAAGCGATGCTCACCCCCATAATACTGGCCAGGATACCACTGATACGGCGTCCCTCCAGAAAACTGAAGATAACGCCCCACATACATCCCAGTGAAAGTCCGTTGAGAAACAACACCAACACGTTGTAAGGCGCAGGACAAAAGGCAAACAGCAGCAGTGACGCTTCGGCCAATACAACCGACCCTACGATAAAAGGTAAACGGCGCTTACGTTCCAGTTCCGAGATCAGTTTGATGCCCAGCAGCTTTGCTATCAGATAGCCGGCAATCTGAATTACCGTGGCCGATGTCTTATAGTCCATCCCCATAAACTCCAGCCCATCAAAAGTAACGGCCGTAAACGGTTTGCGCAGCGCATAAACCAATGTGTAAGAAAGAAGGGCTGCACCACCGGCCCAAACGATAAAAAGCAATTTTGCCAACCGCTGTCTATTGAAAAGCGTACTATCCATAACCTTTAACTCACTGTTTAATGACGGTGCAAAGGTAGCGCGCTGTCGTTACGCCATCGTTTCGGTTGCGTGAAGCAGCCGTTACACGGTTGTTACAAAACGGTAACGGCCAGAAAGGAGGAGAGACTACGCATAAAATATAAACAGAAACAACACCTCACCTATTTATATTATATACACACGCGATGAAAAGCCACCCTCATATGGAAGTTTAACATGAATGTAACATCTATCCGGCCGAAAAGTTGTAACTTGCACTCGTAAACCTGTAAAAGGCTACATTTATGGAAGAAAAAGTTGTAAGACGCATCGGACTAGTGGCTCACGATGCGATGAAGAAAGACCTGATAGAGTGGGTTCTGTGGAATTCGGAACGCCTCATCGGGCACAAGTTTTATGCCACTGGAACTACCGGTACTTTATTGAAAGAAGCTCTACGCGAAAGACACCCGGACGTAGAATGGGACTTCACGATCTTAAAATCGGGTCCGCTGGGTGGAGACCAACAAATGGGATCGCGCATCGTAGACGGTGAAATTGACTATCTCTTCTTCTTTACAGACCCTATGACGCTGCAACCGCACGACACAGACGTGAAAGCGCTGACCCGACTGGCCGGCGTTGAGAACATTGTATTCTGCTGTAACCGGTCGACGGCGGACCACATTATATCAAGTCCGTTGTTCCACGACCCTACCTATGAACGCACGCAGACAGACTACTCCAGCTACACGCAACGCTTTGCCGGCAAGCCGGTGGTGACCGAAGTGGTTGAGAAAGTGCTGAAGCGCAAAAGCAACGGATAACAAAAATTGACCCGAAACCCATCACAGAGATACGTAAATGCATTTGCGTATCTCTGTCCCTTTTCATAACTTTGTCCCGTATTCTTATTTAGATACTTATATACAGAATGAACACATCAAACCAGCATCCCGCCCTGACGGGATTGACCGAGCAAGAAGTAGAGGCCTCGCGCCTGAAACATGGAGCGAACCTGCTCACCCCGCCCAAACGCCCTTCGCTGTGGAAACTTTATCTCGAGAAATTCAATGACCCCATTATCCGTATCCTGCTGGTTGCAGCGGGTTTATCGCTGGTTATTGGTTTTATGGAAAACGATTTTGTGGAGTCGATCGGCATCTTTTGTGCCATCTTTCTGGCTACCGGAATCGGTTTTTACTTTGAATACGACGCAGCCAGGCGCTTCGAGGTGCTGAACGCCCTGGGACAGGAGGAGCCTGTGACGGTGCGCCGTAACGGTGGCATTACACAAGTGCCCCGCAGTGAAATTGTGGTAGGCGACATCGTGCTATTGGAACAAGGGGTGGAAGTACCGGCCGACGGTGAACTACTGGAAGCGGTATCGCTGCAACTGAATGAATCGTCCCTGACAGGTGAAGCGATTGTTACCAAAACAACCGACGCCGCCCACTTTGACAAAGAAGCAACCTATCCCAGCAACGAGGCCATGCGCTCGACCATGGTGGTGGACGGTCACGGCATCTTGCGGGTGACAGCTGTGGGCGACGCTACCGAAATAGGCAAAGTGGCCCGCCAGGCCACCGCCCTGACCGGAGAAGCTACCCCACTGAACAAACAGTTGGACCGACTGGCTAAGTTCATCAGCAAAATAGCCTTTGCCGTGGCAATTGTAGCCTTCTTGGGCGTAACGTTGCACGACCTGAACAATGCCTTTGACGGAAATGCCGACTGGCTACACATCACACGAGTGATTGTAAAGAACTTCATGATGGCTGTAACGCTTATCGTGATGGCCGTACCCGAAGGATTGCCGATGGCTGTAACATTGAGCCTGGCACTGAACATGCGCCGTATGCTGAAGACCAACAACCTAGTACGTAAGATGCATGCCTGCGAAACCATGGGGGCTATCACCGTGATATGTACCGACAAGACCGGAACGCTGACACAAAACCGCATGCAGGTGAGCGAACTGGTGGCCGCCAATGGTACACTGCATCAGTTGCTGTGCGAGGGTATTGCGGCCAACTCGACCGCACACCTGGAAGAAGGCGAAAAGGGCGAAGGAGTGGGTAACCCCACGGAGTGTGCCCTGCTGGCATGGTTGCGCAGCGAGGGACACGACTACCGTACTCTGCGCGACACAGCTCCGATTGTCAACCAGCTGACCTTTTCGACCGAACGTAAATACATGGCAACACTCGTTGTTTCGGCCGTCACAGGCAAACGGATACTTTACGTGAAAGGCGCGCCCGAAATCGTAACCAAATATTGCCAATTGCCGCAGACGGAACTGGACGAACTGCACCAACGACTGGCCGGATACCAACATCAGGCCATGCGTACACTGGCTTTTGCATACCGCGAAGTGGACGAAAAGGAAGGGACGGACTGCCAAAAACTGACCGAAACCGGAACACTCGTTTACCAAGGAGTTGCAGCCATCAACGATCCGGTTCGCGAAGAAGTGCCGGCAGCCGTAGCCGCCTGTCAGGATGCGGGAATCGGCATCAAGATTGTAACCGGAGACACAGCCGGAACAGCGATCGAAATAGCGCGCCGTATCGGCCTGTGGAAACCTGAAGATACGACGGAAAACAGCATAACCGGACCTGAGTTTGCCGCATTGACCGACCCGGAAGCACTGGAACGCGTCACCAAGTTGAAGGTAATGAGCCGTGCACGCCCCATGGATAAACAGCGCCTGGTGCAATTGCTCCAGCAACAAGGAGCGGTGGTAGCGGTAACGGGTGACGGAACAAACGATGCGCCGGCACTGAACCACGCACAAGTGGGGCTTTCGATGGGAACAGGAACATCGGTGGCCAAAGAGGCCAGCGACATCACTTTGCTTGACGACTCCTTCGGCAGCATCGCGACTGCCGTCATGTGGGGACGTTCGCTCTACAAGAACATACAACGGTTCATCCTGTTCCAGCTCACCATTAACTTTGTGGCGCTACTGGTAGTACTCATCGGATCGTTTATCGGAACAGAATTACCGCTTACCGTTACCCAGATGTTGTGGGTAAACATCATTATGGATACTTTTGCGGCACTGGCACTGGCATCCATCCCGCCCACCCGGAAGGTGATGGAAGAAAAACCGCGCCGTACGTCCGACTTTATTCTGACCAAGCATATCAAACGTGGCATATTCATTACCGGTAGCCTGTTCTTGGCATTGTTACTGGGCGCACTTGTGTACTTCAACCACGAGGGTGGAGCTACACCGGCCGAGTTGACCGCATTCTTCACATTCTTTGTATTGCTGCAATTCTGGAACTTACTCAATGCCAAGGCTTTCGGAAGCAACGAATCGGCCTTCAAGAACTTGCTGGCAGCACGCGGCGTGCTACTGGTTATGCTGCTGATCCTGGTAGGGCAATGGCTCATTGTCAGCTTTGGCGGCCGCGTATTCCGCACCGTACCGCTCAGCGCTGAAACCTGGGGATGGCTGTTGCTGCTTTCATCGTTCACATTATGGATAGGCGAACTGGTACGCGGAGTAAGCCGTTTACAAAATAAATAACAATCATGATACAAGGTATAAAAAACTTACTTTTCGATTTTGGCGGCGTACTTGTCGACCTGGACCGCGAACGTTGCATCCGGGCATTCAGCCAATTGGGATTTGACCTACGCCCCTGTTTGGGCGATTATGCGCAAAACGGCATCTTTTCGCAACTGGAACGCGGCCAGCTCACCTTGCCACAATTTTGCGAGGCGCTGCGCAGCCAAAGCGGACTGTCTACAATCACCGACGAACAGATTATCGCGGCCTGGCGACAGTTTTTACTGACTATACCAGACGAGCGGCTGGACAGCCTGATACGGCTGCGCGAGCGTTTCCCGCTCTACCTGTTAAGCAATACCAACGAAGTGCATTGGGAGATGGCTCAAAACGACCTCTTCCTCTATAAAGGGAATACCGTTGACGACTTTTTCAAACAAATATTCCTGTCTTACGAACTAGGGATAGAGAAGCCGTCACCAGCCATCTTTCAGGCCGTATTGGACGGTACCGGCATTTGTGCGGAAGAAACGCTGTTTATAGACGATGCCGAGGCCAATTGCGAAGCCGCACGAGCATTGGGTTTTAAAGCTTATTGTCCCAAAACACCGGGATGCTGGATAGATTACCTGGAAAAAGAGGAGAGTGAGGCGTGAAATGCATCCACACACTTCCGGCAACTACAACCGAAGCCTGTGTCGCAACAATCGGCTTCTTTGACGGTGTACACCGAGGGCATCGCTGCCTCATTGACCAGGTGAAACGAGAAGCTGAACGGCAGGGAATAAAATCGCTGGCACTCACCTTTCCGGAGCATCCGCGTTGTGTGATGCAGGCCGACTATCAGCCAAAACTACTCACAACGCCCGATGAGAAGCTGGAGCTTCTGGCTGCAACCGGTATTGACTATTGTGCCGTATTGCCATTCACACGTGAACTATCGCAATATACCGCACGCCATTTCATGGAAAGCGTGTTGCGCGACCAGCTTAACGTGAAAACACTTTTAATTGGCTACGACCATCGGTTTGGAAAGAAAAGCGAAGAAACCTTCGATGAATACGTGGTTTATGGACGGGAATCAGGCGTGGAAGTGATACAGGCAAAAGAACTGGAAGATGAAGCGATGCATGTCAGTTCCTCGGCCATACGCAAAGCACTGCAAGAAGGATACATCAAGCGGGCTACCTATGGGCTGGGCTATCCGTATACGCTGCAAGGGGTGGTTGTCAGCGGACGGCAAGTAGGCCGCAAAATCGGCTTTCCTACAGCTAACCTGAAGTTGGCAGACGCGCATAAGCTAATTCCCCAAACGGGCGTCTATGCCGTCCGGGTTCAGTTGGTAGACCAGACCCATGATGCAATGCTCAACATTGGCCGCCGGCCAACACTCAATAATGGTAACGACTGTACCATCGAAGCTCATTTACTCCATTTCAACGGGAATTTGTATGGAGAGACCATCCGTATTACTTTCATAGACCGCCTGCGCAATGAACAACAATTTTCATCGCTTGAGGAACTGACAGAGCAGCTTCATCGTGACGCCAAACAAACCGAAATACTGTTACATTCATGATTTTTTTACGCTTATCAGCACTCTTGCTGCTTTTCCTGGGTATTCAATATTGCACTTCGCTCCTGGCCACCCTTTGGCTCACCACAGACCAATGGATGGCCGGTGAAGCCATCAATTACCTGATTCTTACACAACATCCCGATGTGATGGGGATAAGTTTAATCGCAGGAAATGCCGTACTCATCGGATTTTTATGGCTCTTGAAATGGATTCCACGCCACGTCTCGCTTCCCCAAACGCCCTCGTTACGAGTGGTGGGCATAGCCTTAATCACCACTCTGGCAACTGTACTCGCGGTAAATATGCTGATAGAATGGAGCGGCTTGACCGACCAGAATGAACAAACATTCCGTATGTTGACCGGTAGTCTGCCGTGTATGCTGGCCATCACCCTGACAGGACCGTTAACCGAAGAATTGGTATTCAGACAAGCCTTTATAAGCCCACTGGTACAGCGAGGATGGAGACCGATGGTTGCCGTACTGTTCTCGGCACTTATTTTCGGATTGGCACACCTTAATCCCGCACAAACAGCTGCAGCCACACTCATCGGATTGCTATTCGGCTTCCTTTACATACGACAAGGACTCTGGCTAGCCGTATTGTGTCATGTATTCAACAACACTTTAGGATTCTTCACCCTTTCGGCCACACAAGCAAACGACCAACCGCAGCTGACTCAAACATTGGGGACAGCCGGCTCTATCGTTTTTTTCATCGCATGCGGCGTCATTGCTTATAGAGGTATTGTGCGTCTTAACCGGCAGGAAACCTAAAATTACGTTATAGCACATAACACATTCATCACCGTATATGAAAAAAAAACGTTACCTTTGTAGACTTAAAAACAGGCCATAAACGAAAAACCACAACGCCATGTCCGTTGAAATACGAAAAGTAAACAATTCCAAAGAACTTAAACAGTTTATCCGTTTCAACTACGAATTCTATAAGGGAAACCCTTATTCCGTACCCGACTTATACGATGATATGCTCAACACCTTTTCACCCGAAAAGAATGCTGCATTTGAGTTCTGTGAAGCCGATTACTTCATGGCTTATCGCGATGGTAAGCCCGTAGGACGCGTGGCGGCTATCATCAACCATCGTGCCAACGATACGTGGAAAAAGAAAGAAGTACGCTTTGGTTGGATAGACTTCATTGACGATGTGGAAGTGAGCCGTTCGCTGCTCAACACGGTATCGGCTTGGGGAAAAGAACGCGGCATGGACACATTAACCGGTCCATTGGGATTTACCGATATGGACGCCGAAGGAATGCTCATCGAAGGATTTGATCAGCTCAGCACCATGGCTACCATCTACAATTATCCCTATTATCCGCTCCACATGAAACAGCTCGGCATGGAAAAGGTGGTTGACTGGGTTGAACGTAAAATCTATGTTCCTGAAGAGATTCCCGAGAAGTTCCGCCGTGTAAGTGATGTCGTGCAAAAGAAATTTAATCTGCGTGTCCGGAAAATCACCAACAAACGCGAAATCAAGCGTTCCGGACTAGCCCACGAAATATTCCACCTGATCAATGAGGCCTACGCACCGCTTTTCAGTTACTCGAAGATGACCGAACGACAAATAGACCAATATGTCAGAATGTACGTTCCAGTACTGGATATGCGTATGGTTACGCTGATCGAAACGTCCGAAAGCGAACTGGTGGGTGTAGGAGTGACCATGCCATCCCTGTCCCGCGCACTTCAAAAGGCACATGGAAAATTACTTCCGTTCGGTTGGTTTCACCTACTGAAAGCCCTTTTCTGGAAACGGGATAAGATTGTCGACCTGTTGTTGGTAGCCGTTAAACCTGAATATCAGGGTAAGGGCGTCAATGCACTGCTCTTTACCGACCTCATTCCCATTTACCGCCAGATGGGCATTGAATACGGAGAATCAAACCCCGAACTGGAGATTAATGAAAAGGTACAGGCACAGTGGCAATATTTTGACACCGAACAGCACAAACGCCGCCGTTGTTACGCAAGAAAAATCGATTAAACCGTCTTTTTAAGAACGAATATGAGCGAAGAACTGATTCCCGGACGTACACCTGAAACCGAAGCACCGGTTGCATATACCGAAGACAACATACGCCATCTTTCCGACATGGAGCATGTGCGGTTGCGGCCTGGTATGTACATTGGCCGATTGGGCGATGGTTCCCATGCCGAAGACGGCATCTACGTACTCTTGAAAGAGGTTGTAGACAACTGCATCGATGAATTCAAGATGGGAGCCGGCAAGCGTATCGAGATTGATATGGAAGATGACTTGCGCGTCAGCATACGCGACTACGGACGCGGTATTCCGTTGGGTAAGCTGGTTGATGCCATGAGTATGCTGAATACAGGCGGAAAATACGATACAAAAGCATTCAAGAAAAGTGTCGGACTAAACGGTGTCGGTGCAAAAGCCGTTAATGCACTCAGTGCACGTTTCATCGCCAAAAGTGTACGTGAAGGAGAAATGCGCACGGCCGTATTCGAAAAAGGTCTGCTCATCGAAGATACCACCGAAGCAACGCAAGAAGAGAACGGAACGTACATCTTCTTTGAACCGGACAGTACACTGTTCCGCAATTATCGGTTTCGCAGCGAATTTATCGAAACCATGCTGCGCAACTACACCTACCTGAATACGGGACTGGCCATCTATTACAACGGCAGACGCATTATCAGCCGCAACGGACTTGTCGACCTGCTCAACGACAATATGACAGCACCGGGTATTTACCCCATAGTCCACCTTGTAGGAGAAG
>CABSGW010000091.1 GCA_902477365.1 uncultured Prevotellaceae bacterium | reverse complement strand
CGAAATGCCATCTACACCAACCGAGTAGTAAATATGAAGCGGAGCAAACCACAGTACTTTTGCCGTATAAAGCATCTCATCGGCTGCACCGGCTGCACGGTCGCCCAAATAAGTCACCGTAAGCCATGTAGCCAGCACCAACAAGGCAGAACTACCAACCACCATGACGGTGCGGACAGCCTTGATCCCCCTTGCTGCCCATAATCCGGCCAGCATAAGCAGAGGAATTAATACGAATAAAGATAAGAAATTCATATCGTCATTGGGGTTTAAAAGATCAGTAATAGTATTAATGCCAACGCACCACACAAGAAGACAAAGGCATATTGTTGTACTTGCCCGCCTTGTAAACCACGTATGCAATAGCTCAACTTATTAGATCCCCAAGCCAGGAAGTCGAAGAATCCGTCTACGACATGACGGTCAAACCAAGCAATGGGTTTTGAAATATGAGCGAAAATGATACGGTGAGTTACAAACTGGTAGACTTCATCCAAATAGAAACGATGGTAAGCCCATTTGTGCAGGGAAGAGAAGCGCTCGCCCAAGCTGTCAGCAACAGGTTGTTTCTCTCCTTTATACATATAGGTGGCCAACGCAATGGAACAGATAGCAACCACAACGCTTGTGATGGCTACGCTGGTCTCCAGGTGGATATCATAAGCTTGTCCGTCTGCACTTACAAAGTGTCCGAACGGAATAAAACCGGCCACACAAGTAACGATTGCCAGGAAAATCAACGGCAAGGTCATTGCCAACGGAGCTTCATGCGGCGTGTGGTGAGCATGGAGTTCTTTATTTTCCTTGCCCCAGAAGATGCCATAGTAGAGACGGAACATATAGAATGCGGTCATCGCTGCTATAACGGTCATAATCCAACCCATTACCGGACTATAAGCAAAACATGCGGTCAGGATCTCATCTTTTGAGAAGAAACCTGAGAACGGAGGAATACCGGCAATAGCCAAACACGCAATCAAGAACGTGATATGCGTAATGGGCATGTATTTGCGCAAACCGCCCATCGCACTCATCTCGTTGCTGTGAACAGCATGGATGATGCATCCGGCTCCCAGGAAGAGCAATGCCTTAAACATAGCGTGTGTAAAGAGATGGAACATTGAGGCCATATAACCCAAACTGCCATGATGGTCGTGTCCGGTCGTCATCTCATAACAAACGCCGAGTGCCACCATCATAAAACCAATCTGAGAAATTGTGGAGAATGCCAATACACGTTTAATATCGCTCTGCACACAAGCTACAGAGGCAGCATAGAATGCCGTGAAAGCACCCACCCAAGCAACCAGCTCCAGCGTTTGCGGAGCATAAGCAATAAAGAGCGGGAACATGCGGGCTACCAAAAATACACCAGCAACCACCATCGTGGCGGCATGAATCAAGGCACTGACAGGAGTCGGGCCTTCCATGGCATCAGGCAGCCAAATGTGTAACGGGAACATGGCACTCTTACCGGCACCACCCATAAACATCAGTCCCAACGCAACAGGCAGCACAGAAGCACCAGCCTTGATGTTCTCCATATCCGGAGCATCAAAAGCGAACGTACCGCAATAATAACCATACAACAAAATACCGATCAGAAAGCCGAGATCGGCGAAACGCGTTACAATAAACGCCTTCTTAGAAGCTGCGATAGCTGCCGGAGAGGTGTAATAGAAACCAATCAACAGGTAACTGGACACACCAACAAGTTCCCAGAACAAATACATCTGGAAGATATTAGTAGCCACAACCAGCCCTAACATAGACATGGTAAAGAGGCTTAAGAAGGCATAATAACGCTGGAAACCGCGCTCGCCGTGCATGTAACCGAAAGAGTATATATGCACCATCAGCGAAACGGTAGAAATCACCACCAACATCATCACCGCGATGGGATCTAACATAATACCCAAATCGAAATGCAATGTTTGTGTAAACGGTAACCAGTTAATATTATACGGCATCAGTGTCGCGAACACCCCTTCAGCCGTCCTCGGCATGGTGAAGTAGCTATAAGCCGTCATGTAAGACAACACCGTCACTGCCGCCAAACTGCACGAACCGATAATACCGGCCTGCTTATGGCTCAACCATTTTCCCGCAATTCCCAACAACAGGAACGACAGGAAAGGTAGTAACAGAATTAATATAGTATATTCCATAAAATTATTTCTTTCTTGATGAATTAAATCAGTCTATCCACGGTCTTACCATTTCATCTTATCCAACTTATCCACACGGTTGCTCTTCAAATTACGATAGATATTAATCATAATCGCAATCGCAATCGCCGTTTCCGCAGCAGATATCGCAATAGAAAACAATGCAAAGAAATAGCCTTCATACCCCGCAGGGTCAAGAATACGATTAAAGGCAGCCAAGTTCAAATCAGCCGCATTCAATATCAACTCGACAGAAAGGAGTATAGCCAACGTGCTCCGGCGGGTCATAAAACCATAAATACCGGCAAACATCATAATGACTGAAAGAATCAGGATGTATTGTATATGTATCATAACTCTTAAGTTTTAGCGTTTTCGGGCAATTAACAAACCGCCAACAATACATGCCAGCAACAACACACTCACAGCCTCAAAAGGCAACAGATATCCCCCTTCTCCGGTCGAGAGCATACGCTCACCGATCATATGGATTGAGAGCAACTCTTCACTCGGATTCTCCAGACTAACAGCCGGAGCCACGAACGAAGGCAACAAACTGAACAACATAATGGCCGCACCGGCTACACAAGCAACCAGGCTGGCCACCACCTTGCGGGGAGCCGTATTTTCCTTCTTTTCCTCGTCACCACGTGTCAAGAGAATGGCAAATACATAAAGTACCACCACACCTCCGGCATAGACCATCACCTGGACCGAACCAAGGAACGTGTACCCCATCAAGAAGTAGAGTCCTGCCGTACCAAACAGCACAAACAGCAGATAAGTAGCCGCGCGAATAATGCGGGTGGCCGTTACGGTCATCACCGAAAAGATTGCGACAATCGCTGCCAGCAGGAAAAAGATTATTGTTTCTGCATTCATAATCATTGTTTCTTTTCAATTACCTTACTTCCTTCATGGTTCAACTTCAATATCAACTTAGAGCGGTCGAACACAGCGTTCTCAAACTCTTGGTTGAATGTGATGGCATCGTGTGGACAAGCACGTACACACAAATGACAAAACATACAAGAACCCAGGTTGTAATTATAACTAACGAGACGTTTCTTTTTCTTTCCGTCTTCGGTTTCATACATCTCACTCTTCACTTCCAGCGTCCCGTTCGGACAAGCCATTGCACAAAGCCCGCAAGCGATACAACGATGCTCGTTGTTTTCGTTATGAGGCATTGTGAGCGACCCGCTAAAGCGATCAAACATCTGCAACTCCTGACGGTTTTCAGGATATTGTTCGGTGATCTTTGGACGGAAGAACTCTTTGAAAGTTGTCTTCAAGCCGGTCATCAACGTCTTGACGCCATGAACCAAGCCTGACAAATAAGTTTTTTCATTATCCATGATTATACCTCTTTTCATTTAAAAGTGAAGACCATAAACTACAATCAAAGCCATCAATATCAGGTTCAACATGCTGATGGGAATGAGGTATTTCCATTCCAAACTCAAAATATGGTCAATACGCAAACGCGGGAATGTCCATCTGAGCCACATCAACAGGAATACAACGAAGAATGCTTTTCCAAAGAACCAGACAAAACCGGGAATGTAATCCATCACCATGTTGAAGCCATCTAACCCCGGAACATGCAACGGCATCCAGCCTCCCAAGAAGATGGTAGCAGCAATACCGGCTACAATAAACAGGTTCAGATACTCGGCCAAGTAGAAAAAGCCGAAGTGCATACCGCTATATTCGGTATGATAACCGGCGGTCAGCTCGCTCTCGGCCTCGGGCATATCGAACGGGCCACGGTTACATTCGGCATTACCGGCTATCAAATAAATGATAAATGCGATAACAGCCGGAATATGTCCTTTGAACAAGTTCCATCCGTCAGCCTGGTTGGCCACAATCTCCGAAAGTTGCATGCTGCCGGTCAGCACAATCATGGTTAACATGGTCATACCGATAGACAACTCGTAACTGATGATCTGCGCACCGCTACGCATAGCGCCAATCAACGAATATTTGTTGTTACTACTCCAACCGGCCAGCAAAATACCGATAACACCGATACTGGACGCGGCCAACAAGAAGAATACACCAACATTAAAGTCCAAGATCTCAGCGCCGGGATGCCAAGGCAGGCAGGCAAATGTCAGCATCGAAGCGACAATCACCATAAACGGAGCCAGATTGTAAAGGAAACGGTCGGAGTTGCGCATATCGATGATCTCTTTCGTAAGCATCTTCAATACATCGGCAAACACCTGCAACAGTCCCCACTTACCAACACGCATCGGGCCCAGACGGCACTGGAATGCCGCACAGACCTTACGTTCCATATATATCAAAACAATAGCCAAAATTGCGTACAACGTAATGACGCACAAGGCTATGAGCACACCTTCGACAAGGATAGCCCCCCACTCCGGCATAACGGACAAGAGCAGGTCATGAATCCACTGTGTTACTATACTAAAATTATACATACAATATTCGGATTTATCGGTCAATATCAGGTACTACATAATCCATTGTTCCACCGATCGTTATCAAGTCTGCAATTTTGCTATTGCGACAAGCCGTATCAATGGCGGCAATCAAAGGCAATCCCGTACTACGATAGTGCAGACGATAAGGATACTTATCGCCACGACTTTCCAGGAACACGCCGAACTCTCCACGACTAGCCTCAACAGCCGCATAATAAGTACCTTCCGGAACCTTTATGATTGGCTTCATTTTCTCCTGATAACTACCTTCCGGAATATTATCAATCAGCTGTTCTATGATATTCAGGCTTTCCATAATCTCGTCCATACGCACCATAAAACGGGCAAAGCTGTCACCCTCAGTACGTGTAATCTCTTTGAAGTCCACCTTATCATATACCGCATAAGGTATGCGTTTACGCACATCGTTATGCCATCCGGACGCACGTCCCGTACCGCCGGTACAGCCAAATGAAATCACATCTTCCAAGCTCAACACACCAACGCCTTTCATTCGGTTGTGGGCGATGATGTTATTAGCAAAGATATCGAAATACTCCTGAATGTTGTGACGCATGTAAGGAATAAACTCCTTCACCCGTTTCACAAAGTTCGGATGCAGATCGTACATCACACCGCCAATGGTGTTGTAGTTCATGATGAGACGGCCACCGCACGTTTCCTCGAAGATGTCGAGAATCTTCTCACGATCGCGGAAACCATACAAGAAAGCTGTCGTCGCACCCAAGTCCTGACACAGACAAGCAAAGAACAGGATGTGCGAGTCAATACGCTGCAACTCGTCCATCAAGGTACGAATGTATTGCACGCGCTCGCTCACTTCCACACCCATCGCCTTCTCTATACACATACACAGGGCATGGCGGCTCTGATGTGCGCCCAGATAGTCCAAACGGTCGGTCAGCGCCAATGTCTGCGGATAGGTAAGACTTTCATTCATCTTCTCGATACCGCGGTGTATATACCCCAACATGGGGTCTATCTTACGGATATACTCTCCCTCCAGACTCACACGGAAGTGCAATACACCGTGCGTAGAAGGATGCTGCGGACCGATATTCACCACATATTCACCATCGCCAAAGATTACATTCTCTTTTTGTTTGATGGTTCCGTCGGGCATCAGCTCCAACTCGGGCGTAGTATCCGTCAACGTCTCGTTGTCCATGCGTAGCGGATTGTTCTTTTCGGTCTCGTCGTCCTTACGAAGCGGATAACCCACCCAGTCCTCGCGCAAGTAAATACGACGCATGTCGGGATGGTTCGTAAAACGGATGCCATAGAAATCAAACACCTCACGTTCGTAGATGTTAGCCATTTTCCACAGGTCGCTCACACTGGGCAACAGCGGGTTCTCACGATCGGTGGTTGCCGTCTTAAGGGCAACGCGCTCACCGGTCTTGGTCGACTCCAACTGATAAACGACTCCCAAACCTTCTTCGCCCCAGTCCATTCCGACCAGATTCTGCAAAAAGTCCATGCCGTTTGCATGCAAACGTTCCATTTCGGCACGCAATGCCGCAGGTGCTACTACCTGAATATTATCAAGCGTCATGCCTGTTCCTCCTTTCTTTTTTCTTTACGGTTGGTCGTTCCAAAGAAGTTTTCCACTTTCACTTTACGTTGCAACTGCATCATACCGTACAGGAAAGCTTCGGGGCGGGGCGGGCATCCCGGCACGTAAACGTCAACGGGAATAATCTTGTCTACACCGTTCAGCACGTGATAGGACTTGGTAAACGGACCACCGCTCACCGAACATCCGCCAATGGCCACCACATACTTGGGATCGGCCATCTGGTCGTACAAACGCTTCAATACCGGCGCCATCTTATTGGTGATGGTTCCGCAAACCAAAATCACATCGGCCTGGCGGGGACTGTTACGTGTCACCTCGAAACCAAAGCGGGCAATGTCGTAACGGGCCGCACACACAGCCATAAATTCGATACCGCAACAACTGGTTGCAAACGTCAACGGCCACAACGAGTTACTACGTCCCCAGTCTATCAGGTCGTCCAAGGTGCTTACAATGACATTTGCACCTCCGGCATTCAACTCTTGTACCAGTTTTTCAAACGTTTCGTTATCTTTAAAATCCTCGTAAGGAATAGACTTGATAACAGGCTTCTTGGTTACTTCCATACCAAAGCTCCTTTCCTCCAGGCATAGGCAAGGCCCAGAACCAAAATGAATAAAAAGAAGAGCACGCTAAAAAGTCCCGCAGGTCCTAATGAGGTAACAACGACGGCCCAAGGAAAAAGGAACATCGTTTCCACATCGAACATCAAGAACAAAATAGCGAACAGGTAATATCCCACACGGAACTGCATCCACGATGCACCACGTGTCGGAATACCACACTCGTAAGCCTCTTCCTTTTGCGCGTTGAACGACCGGGGTGAAATGGCCTTAGCCAATGCCACCACGATACCTACGAACGCGATACCCGTTAACAATACTGCAACTAAAAAGGCAAAGTTCATAGTGTTAAAATGTTAGTGAATTGTTTATTTTGACTCGTATAAAGAAAAACGAACCGTGGCGTTTTTGCAGAAGGGGTACAAAAACAACAAAAGGGCGCTCCCGCCGGAGCGTACTCGCATCCATCCGCGTGAAAGCATCTGCCTTCAGACAATGGAAATAAAATCGACGGACAGATATTACACTGCCCCAGACTTTTAACTTGACCCTTCTTCACGTTTTTCGTCTTTCGGGCGCAAAGGTAATAAAAAATAGTGAGCTATTGTAATCTCCAGATAGCAAAATTGTGCTTTAACACAACGGGGAACAAATAAAAGACAGCTTATTGAAAGAAGCATCCGACAACCACCCTGCAAGCCCCCTTTCCTGCTTGTTTTTCACCCCACCCCGTATACACACCTTACCGGACTGGGCATCTCGTTAAAAACTCCACGCGGACTCTTTTTAACGAGATGCCCAGTCCGGTACATAGAAAAAGCCAGGCAACCGGTAAAAACACAACTCCCCGCAAACAGCCGGACCGTTTGCGGGGAGCATATGTTGCAAAATCCGTATTAACGGATGCTGAATTTCAGCGCATGCGACGCACCTTGAACCAGATAAACTCCGGCAGGAAGGTTCAATGTGATAACCTCTTGCTCATTCCTGATAAAATAGGTAGCCAACGTCACACCGTCCATGCGATAGAGCCTTACGGCCTGTCCGGCACATCCACGCACCGTCAGCCTGCGGTCAGTCACCGTGAAAGGTGATTTCCGATCAACACCCGGTGTTCCCGACACGTGGTTCAACGTACCCTCTTCCGTAAATACCGGCAAAGAGGGGAACCAGCAATTTTGCTTGGTCAGCGGATATTCGTTCACCTTGTTTCCGTCGGCGTCCAACTCGAACACGGTATAGTTCTGGTTGTCATAGTCTTTATACAACTGCATATAGATATGATCGGTCACAGGGTCTATACGCATGGTGGAACCGTAAACAGCCGCCCAACCGGTTTCTGCCAAGTCGAAGATTTTCTCGGCTTTGGGTATAGCGGCGTTCAAATCCAGCTTCCACACATTGTCGCTTCCGTACCATCCGGTTCCTTTTCCGCCCCAATACAGGGTATTGGTCTGGTTGCTGGCAAACAGCAAGCCGGCATTCCACGCCCACGGATTATGTTCAATCTCCTCTTCCAGTTCAATGGTTTTCACATCACTCAAATCTGCGGGGTTGATACCCTGCAACATACCGTCCAAATAACACCAAACCGTTCCGTCCTTGGAACGCGTCATCTGTTTCACGCCCGGCCAGGTCTTAGCCAGTTTGTCTGTTGTCAGATCAATGGCACGGAGTCCCTCTACCGTTCCAATGGCAAACAAATAGTTTCCGGCCACAAGCATCGTACCGTATTCACCGCTAAGCCCCTCGACAAAACGGCCCAACGAATTATCTTGTATATTATAAGTCAAGATTCCTTTGTTGGTACTGATGTATCCCTTTTGGTCGTTCACACCTATAAACGCACGGCCGTCAGCCCCATCCAACTCATCAAA
Source organism: uncultured Prevotellaceae bacterium (assembly GCA_902477365.1). GTDB lineage: Bacteria > Bacteroidota > Bacteroidia > Bacteroidales > Bacteroidaceae > Alloprevotella. Next base: position 953 of record CABSGW010000091.1, on the reverse strand, counting down.
GTTTGCAATCATTTTCAGGCTCTTGGCGTCGGCCACCACCAACCGTCCTCCTTTTAGGGTGTCGGTATCGTACTTTTGTTTGCTCACAAAATAAATGCGGTCACGGTAAATGGACGCATACTGGCTGGTAACTCCCAACGAACGTCCCGGATTGGCTGCCTGAAAAGCATTGTAGGTCCAAACGCCATCCTCGGACAGAAAGTTTACAGATCCCGGAGCACGTCCGCTCCAATCTTCATTCACAAAGAATACCCCCTCGGTAAAATCGGACGCAATTGCATGCAGCGAAAACAAACACGTCAATAAGAATAAGTAAAGATGTCTCATATATAACAAATTGAATTAAGTATCACAACATCGTCAAGCCTCTGGTTCGCAAACCATATTCCATGCAGTGTAATCACAACACATGCCTTCACGGTTCGACCAATCTACCTGCAAAATTACCTGTTTATGAAGAAATAGCCCTTATTTTCTCCTTTTTCTTTGCATGCCTACTCCCCATTTGTAAGAAACAACACGGTATCGGCCTACAATCATGATACAAACAGCGTGTGACAGGCAATACCGGCCAGTCGGAAGAATACGGAAAAAAGAATACAAAATGAGACACATCTTATTTTTTTTGCGTATTTTTGCAGCGCATTGGTTCAAATAGCATTATATCTCTATTAATGCGTTTTGATTAAAAGGGAATCAGGTGAGAATCCTGAACAATCCCGTTGCTGTATGTTTCTTTAAATCACGGCAGACCTAAGAGCCACTGGATGGTAAATGAATAAATCCGGGAAGGCGTCTGTTTGTGGGAACGAGTCAGAAGACCTGCCATGCACAATTTGCTCAAAGGCTTTCGAGGAAAGGCCGTGAGAAGATGTTGCAAATTAGGCCTTTTTGTAGCATTTGTTTTTCACGTTACGTCCTTTTTCCTTGTTGGTGTTTGTTGCAAAAGCAAT
>CABSGW010000090.1 GCA_902477365.1 uncultured Prevotellaceae bacterium | reverse complement strand
GGTGGTACAACCCGGATGTGGCGGGCAGGAGCATCGGCCATCGGATGAAAGGACAGTGCCAGTTTTTGGTACGCGCCGATGCAGGTAAGTTTGGTAAAACTTAAAAGACACAAACGGCTCAGGCGTTTTTTTTCAGGAAACCGGAATTCGGGATGCAGAAAGAGGTATTGATGGCCGATGCAATATTGAGGGGTGGAGATGGAATGGAGGGCATACGTGAGCCCGGTAAGCAGTTCATAGAAATTGATGACGGCATCGGCCTGGCTTTGACGTATACGTTTCTGGATGAAACGGGTGCTGCGTATGAAAGCGGGAAGTTTGACGAGGTTGTACGCAATGCTTTTTGCCAGGTTGTTTCGTTTATTTTTTGGTGTGGGCAAAAAGTTCGGGCTTTCGAATCGACAGATGGGAGCTTTTATCTTCTCCGTGAAAAAAGCGGGTAATTGGCGGGATGAGCTTTTTCCGACAAGCACTTCGCATATCTCGTGTCCTTGTTTACGTAACAGGTGTGCGAGTGAGATGGCCTGAGTCAGGTGTCCTCTGCCTTCTCCTTGTACAATAAATAGGAATTTCATGAGGCGGTAGGATAAAGAGTTGCTGTAGTCGGATCGTGAAATTCTTGTATCAGGTCCTTATAATAGACAACATGCCAATTGCCTTTTTCATCTTCGGTCAGTGCCGAAAGGGTTTCTACCCAATCGCCCGAATTCAGGTAGTGTATGCCGTCATAAAAGGTGTTGGCCGGATGGTGAATATGGCCGCAGATGATTCCATCATACTTTCGGGTTCGGGCAAATTCGGCCAGAGTGGATTCGAAGTCGGATATGTACGAAACGGCTGATTTGACCTTTTGTTTGATGCGTTGGGACAACGAGTAATAAGGCTTTCCTCGGGCAATCCGATAGCGGTTGTACAGACTGTTGAAGCCTAACAGAAAGGTATATCCCCAATCACCTAAATGGGCCAACCATTTCATTTGGGTTGTGATGCGGTCGAACACATCTCCATGTGTAACGAAGTAGCGCTTTCCGTTGTTGCTTGCCAGTGTATAATCTTTTACAAGTTGTATGTTTGCAAACTGCATGGGAATCAGTTGGTCCAGAAAGTCATCGTGATTACCGCGTACATAGATTACTTCCGTACCGCATTTCTCCATAAGCTTCATGATTATTTTGAAGAATTGGGTGTGTGAAGGTTGCCATTTCTTTGTTCCACTCTTTTTTAGGTGCCATCCGTCTATGATGTCACCGTTTAGAATGAGGCGGTCGCAGTTGACCGTTTGCAGAAAACGACTGACTTCTGCTACTTTTGAGTGGGAAGTACCCAGGTGTATGTCTGATAAGACAATGGTGCGATACTGTTTGCGCGAATACATATATGTGGCTTTTAAAACAACGCAAAAATAGTATCTTGCTATGACGGATGTGTAAAGGAACTGTTACGTTTGTTTGACAGATTATATGTGTGAGCCGGAGATGAAGAATCCCTATTTTGTCGGTTGGTTATTTTATCGTAACTTGCCTCCGGAAAAGGAGGAAAAGAGTTGGAACAACGGGATTATTTAAAAAGAGTTATTGACCAAATAGGACTGGTCTTGGGCAAAATAACGGTGGCATTACTTGGACTGAGAAAAGGAGAATTAGCCACCGAAGGCATACAGGCTGTCAGTACTACTTTACAGGATGAACTGGATGTGGATATGGATCGGTTGCTGAAGGCTGATGAAGAGGCGTTTATTCATCTCCTAGTAGAGGAAAAAGGATTTGGTGCTCCGCATTTGGAGGCCTTGTTCGATATTTTACTGAAGGTGGCGGATGATATGCCTGTAACAGCCTTAAATCGCCGTCTGTTGTATGAAAGATGTTTGTTTCTTTGCACTTATTTGGATACAGTAAGTCATACGATTTCTTTTGATCGCCATCTGAAAAGCGGACGGATCGCCGCCGGTTTACATTGAGTCCGTCCTTGTATGCTGATACAAGGACGGACGTTGTTAATAAGAGACGGACTCAGGATGAGGCTGTCGGGATGAGCTGATATAATGCGCTACGTTCGCCAACCAGCCAAACCACGTCTCCTTCCAAGAAGGAGCGGTCGGCGTAAGGTAGTCCCAAAGTCTCTTTTCCTTCCTCGAAGCCCACAATCATACAGTGATAACGGTCGCGGATGCCACTTTCGCTTACCTTCTTGTTGCAGAAAGGGGATTCAGAGGAGATGAATAAGCATTGTATCGTCATCTCCCGTGACTCGATGGCTGTGTCTTCCTGATAGGTTTCTTCTCCCATTTTGTGGGCAAAGGTACGTAATTGTTCGTCGTTCCCTATCACTTGGATGCGGTCTCCGGGAAAGAGGATGGTATCAGGACCGGGAATGTTGATGCGTCGTCCTCCACGTAAGATAGAGGCAATCATGACACCTTCTTTATGACCGAAGTCCAACTCACGCAAACTCAGTCCGGCCCAGCACGAATTGTCCGGTATTTCCAGATCGGCCAGGTGAATGTCCCGTGAAAGCAGGTGGTTGGTGTAGAGAGGCTTTACTTTTCCATGTACTTCGGCCTGTAGGTCTCTTGAACGGAGATTCTGTAAGAAAATACGTTCTAACAGAATACTGCGCCGTTTCAGGTAACGGGAAAGCAACATGCCAACGACCAGCAAGAATGCCAGTCCGGCGTGCAACAATGAGGAGTAAGGAGACAAAAAGTTGATGATGTAGAATACGAAACAGCAAGCCAGTACAAATCGCACTACAATGGTGAACAAAAGCGGGAAGCGGTTTGCCGCTTTTTCTTTCCATAGTTGTCTGAACTCTTCAGAGTGGTTCTTACGCATCACGATAGCCCTTAAGAACGGAGAGATGCAGATGATGGTTAGGACGCCGCAAAGTGCATTTCCATACCAGTGGGTAAACATATTGCGGCAAAAGGGCAGCAAGAATCCGAGAGACAGGATGATGACGGCCACACACAAGATGGAATACGAAACCACTTGTTTGGTCAGTGCGATGAGTAATTTCCGCCAAGCGGTAGGAGGTATTCCGGTTGGGACATCGCGGGTCAGGTAGTTCAACAGTTGTTTGACGTGTTCCGGTAGTTTCTTCTCTATTCTCTGATTGACAGGCGTTGCGAGTCTGATCATGTAGGGAGTTAGGAAGGTGGTGATTACGGAGACTGCTACCACTATCGGATAGAGGAATGAACTGGTAACATGCAATGCCAGTCCCAGTGAGGCGATAATAAAGGCAAATTCACCTATTTGGGCCATGCTGAATCCGCATTGTATGGAGACTTTCAGGGGTTGTCCGGAAAGCAGGAAACCACTGGTTCCAAAGATGGCCTGCCCTATGAGTATGGTAAGTGTCAGCACCAGGATGGGCAACCAGTAGGCAATGAGGATAGATGGATCGACCAACATGCCGACCGAGACGAAGAATACCGCTCCGAACAGGTCTTTGACCGGATTTACTAACTTTGTGATTGTCTCGGCTTCGATGGTTTCCGACAGAATGCTACCCATCATGAATGCACCGAACGCGGCACTGTATCCCATACTATCGGCCAGGACAACCATGCCGAAACACAGTCCCAGCGATACGACAAGCAGGGTTTCTTTACCTATCCAACGGCGGTTCTTACGTAAAAAGAGAGGAACGAGGAATACGCCGACCAGAAACCACAAGATAAGGATAAACAATAGCTGCAGCAGACTGTCAATCAGTTCTACACCTTCGAAATGGCGGCTTACGGCAACAGTCGATAGGATTACCATCAACAGAATCCCTAAGATATCTTCCAGTATCAGTACGCTGAGCACTTGTCCAGCAAAGCGTTGTTGCCGGAGTTTCAGATCATCGAACGCCTTATAGATAATTGTTGTAGAGGACATGGCAAGCATTCCGCCCAAAAACAAGCAGTCCATGCTTGACCAACCGAAAAGGCGGCCTACACCAGATCCGAGGGCAATCATGCAAAAGATGATGGTGCAGGCTGCAATGATAGGGCCGCCTCCCATTTTCAAGATCTTTTTGAAACTGAATTCCAGTCCCAATGTGAACATGAGAAAGATAACGCCGATGTCAGCCCATGTACTGATATTGTTCATGTCACCCACAGAGGGTGTATAGGGCATGTGTGGACTGGCCAGGAAACCGGCAACAATATAACCCAATACAAGCGGCTGTTTGAGCCGCTTGAATAGGAGAGTAACAACACCGGCCGACAACAGGATGAGTGTCAAGTCGGTTATAAGTGTGGGAAGTCCTTCCATCTTAGTAGGTACGCATAGCTGTCAGCTCGCAGATCTTTACAATAGTCTGCATGGCTTTTTCAAGGGAGGGGATTGGTAAGAACTCGTGAGGGCCGTGGAAATTCAGGCCGCCGGCAAAAATATTAGGACAGGGCAACCCTTTGAACGAAAGCTGGGCACCGTCCGTTCCACCCCGGATGGCGCGGACTTGCGGTTCAATGCCCGCAGCCAACATGGCCTCCTTGGCCAGTTCGATGATATACATCACCGGTTCAATTTGTTGCCGCATGTTGTAGTACTGGTCATTGACTGTCAAGGTGACTGTCTCTGCGCCGTATTTACTGTTGAGAGATGCTGCAACGGCGGCCATCTGCTCTTTACGCTGTTCAAAACGGTCGCGGTCGTGGTCGCGGATGATGTAAGAAAGACTTGCTTTCTCTACTCCTCCTTCCATACCTGTCAGATGGTAGAATCCCTGATAGCCAGTGGTGGTCTCGGGTGTTTCGTCTGCGGGTATTGCTTGTACAAATTCGGTTGCCACACGTGCTGCATTCACCATTTTGTCTTTTGCATATCCCGGATGTACGCTGATACCGTTAATGGTGATTTTGGCTGAGGCGGCATTGAAGTTCTCAAATTCCAGTTCACCCAGTTCGCTGCCGTCCATGGTATAGGCCCATTGGCAGTTGAACTTTTGCACATCAAATTGATGGGCGCCGAGACCTATCTCTTCATCCGGATTGAATCCGACACGTATTTTGCCGTGTTTTATTTCGGGATGTTCTTTCAGGTAAACCATTGCCTGCACAATTTCGGCTATGCCGGCTTTGTCGTCAGCCCCAAGTAGTGTATGGCCGTCGGTAACAATCAGGTCTTCTCCTTGATGCGCCAGTAGTTCAGGAAACTTTGTCGGTGAAGTTATAATACCGGCCTCCGCATCCAGTAGGATGTCGCCTCCGTCATAGTTTTTGACAATGCGTGGGTTGACGTTTGCACCCGAGCAGTCAGGACTCGTATCCATGTGGGCTATGAATCCGATTGTCGGTACTTCCTTTTCTGTGTTGGCTGGTAGGGTGGCGTAGAGATAACCGTTGCTGTCCAGTTCAACCTCCTCTAATCCGATGCCGATCAATTCCTCTTTCAGGTATTCGGCAAAAACCATTTGTTTAGCCGTACTGGGAGTGGTGGTGCTGTTGTCGTCCGATTGGGTGTCAAAACGTACATAGTTCAAAAAGCGTTCAAGGATATTCATGATAGTAATTGTTTTATTTTCTGTTGTTTTCTATTTTCAATGCTTCCGTCGGAGCATCTTGTAGCAAAGGTAGTGAATTCTCCTTGAATAACAATTATGAAATAAATGAAAAACACCGTACTTTTTAAAGGAATAACCGCCTTTAATGTGTATATTCGTGACGTGTATAATAGGAAAAACAATGAAGTGGAGAAACCGTAAAATGACAATCGGGATGTTGGGTGGAGCCATGCTGCTGGTAACCTGCTGTACCACGCCGGTCTTGTCCGAAACCGACAATCCGTACATTCAAGGCCCGGTGGGCGACACATTGACTGTTTTGTTGCCTTCTTATGAAAATGACCGTTGCGAACTGATTGTACGCGGCGGCGGTTCGGTGTTGCGTGGTACCGAGGTGGTGAGTGATGGAAAAATTCAGCTGGAAGTGAGGTCACTTCCAGCCGGAAAACATGTTGCCTGGTTACGTGTAGGCGATCTTTTTACCGGAGTCCGTTTTATAAAACGTTGAGCATTCAGGCAGGCAACTAGAATAGTTTTAGTTGCCCTTCCTCGTCTGTGTCCGGTTGGGTGTCGGTCTCAGGTTCAGGTTGTGCCTCTCCTTCCGTTGCTTCGGGGAATCGTGTAGGTTCCAGTTCCTCTATGCTTTGTACGGCGAGTGTGGTAAGCCGCTTTCCTTTTGCCTTGAAGCTTTTTACGCCGATGAATTGTTCCGCGTCCACTTCCAGCGGATCTCGGAAAGCATCTCTTTCGCCATACACCACACGGATGCGCGGATAGGTTTGGTCGGTCAGCAATACCGGCCGGTTGCTGCGGTTTTCACCCAGGTAGTTGAAATGACGGCTGTTGCGTTCAAAGACAAAGCGTTTGATGTAGGGATAGTTTCCTTGGTCGGCATCGTAGAGGACGGCTGTCCACACCTTGTTCTCGTCAAACTTCTCTATGCGTACAATGTTTGTTTCGTAATGGTTGTTTGCGTCAAAGTTCGTTGTATAGAACTCTCCATTATCCAGTACCACCAGTATTTGGTCGTCGCTGTGGAATTCACCCAAGTAGGTGCCGCGTTCGTCGTAGTTGATGCGCTGCACATCGTTGTCGAACCAAACCTTACGCCCGCCCAATGTGGAGCCTCCGTGCGATTTCAGGGCTATTTTATGCACTTCGTTCTTGGTGAGCAGGTTACCCATGCTTTGGCGTCCTTTGATAAGGAGTGTGCCGAAGTCCATGTCGAAGATGATTTTTTTAAGTTTCGGGTTGGGCTTGAGTGTTACTTTTACGGTTTCAGCCTCGCCGTTGGGATTTACGGTGAAGTACATCACGCGGCTACCCGCCTTGCCTTGAGTCAGGTCATATTCCCTGTCATGGGTAACGGCTGTTACATTGAAACGCTTCATATAATAGAAACCGGTTTTTCCGTCTCGGTAGATGGCATTGTATATGGTACGCTTGTCGTTTTTCTTGAACACGGCGATGTGGATAATCTCAGCTTTCTTCTTTTCGGTCTTGGAACGTTCCGTTTCGCCCACAAACACCTTGTCGGCTATGCGGGTTACTTTATACGTGCCGTCCCGATAGAACAGAATTACGTCGTCAATGTCCGAGCAGTTAGATACAAATTCGTCTTTCTTGAGCGAGGTTCCGATGAACCCTTCCGTACGGTTAATGTACAGTTTCTCGTTCGCTTCTACCACTTTGGTGGCTTCAATGGTGTCAAAAGAACGTATTTCGGTGCGTCTGGGATGTGCCGCGCCATATTTCTCTTTCAGTAGTTTGAACCAGTTGCTGGTTACTTCCACCATGTTGTCCAGGTCTCGGTCTATGCGTTTTATCTCGTCAAGCATACGGGCAATGAGCTCGTCGGCCTTTTCTTTATTGAACCGCAGGATACGCGCCATTTTAATCTCCATCAGTCTGAGGATGTCCTCTTTGGTTACTTCGCGTATGAACTGGGGATAGAATGGAGTGAGCCGTTCGTCAATGTGCGCGCAGGCTGCGTCCATGTCTTTGGCATTTTCAAACTGGCGGTCTTTGTAAATGCGTTCTTCGATGAATATCTTCTCGAGTGATGCAAAGTGCAGACTTTCCTGCAACTCCCCTTTGCGGATGAGCAGTTCGCGGCGCAACAAATCCAAAGTGTTGTCAACAGACTGGCGCAATACATCGCTGACAGTGATGAATTGCGGTTTGCGTTCGTTGATGATACAACAGTTGGGCGATATGCTCACCTCGCAGTCCGTAAAGGCATATAAGGCGTCAATGGCTTTGTCCGAACTGGTTCCCGGTGTCAGGTGTACGCGTATCTCCACTTCTGCGGCTGTATTGTCGTCTACCTTACGTACCTTGATTTTCCCTTTTTCGATGGCTTTCAGAATAGACTCAATGAGCGATGTTGTTGTCTTGCCGTAAGGTATTTCGGTAATGACCAGTGTCTTGCTGTCCAGCTTGTTGATCTTAGCCCGTACTTTGACGTTTCCACCCCGCAGTCCGTCGTTGTAACGCGACACGTCGATACTGCCTCCTGTCAGGAAGTCAGGATACAGACGGAATTCCTCTCCGTGCAGGTAGCTGATGGCTGCATCGCAAAGTTCGTTAAGGTTGTGCGGCAGTATTTTAGATGACAGGCCTACGGCAATGCCTTCTACGCCCTGAGCCAGCAGCAGCGGGAATTTGACGGGCAACGTAATAGGTTCTTTGTTACGTCCGTCATAAGATAGTTTCCATTCTGTGGTTTTGGGATTGAACAACACGTCCAGTGCAAATTTGGAGAGACGCGCCTCAATGTAGCGGGAGGCCGCAGCCCCGTCACCGGTCAAGATGTTCCCCCAGTTTCCCTGACAGTCTATGAGCAAGTCTTTCTGTCCCAACTGCACCAGGGCGTCGCCAATAGAGGCATCACCGTGTGGGTGGAACTGCATGGTGTGTCCCACAATATTGGCAACTTTATTGTAGCGTCCGTCGTCCAGCCGTTTCATGGAATGTAGAATGCGGCGCTGCACAGGCTTCAGTCCATCACTGAGGTGGGGCACGGCCCGCTCCAGGATAACATACGACGCATAGTCCAAAAACCAGTTTTGGTACATGCCTGTGAGTTGATGTTTGGCCTCCTCGTTCTTGGGGTCTGAGGGAGTATAGTTGGAGTGCTCTTCTTGTGGTTCAATTATTTCTTCGCTCATAATGTCAAAGGGAAATTCCGTGGGGTTTACGGCGGCTTTCTGTATCCATAAAGACGCCAAGCAAAGGTACGAAAAAAACGTGAAACTCGATGGCCTACCGCTAATTTTGCATACTTGTCTATTTGTCGGGTGTTACATGTTTATGTGTAGGGAACTGATTTGCCACGGGGAATGGTTGTGTGGCGGTATCATGTCTCATTACCTCTTTTGGGAGGTGGATATGATTGTACTGTAACGGATTGGGCTGTTTTTTTTAACGAGAAGCCCAGTACGTTGAAACGAGAAGCCCAGTTCGTGTTTCTTGTGCCATGGATAAGGTGAAGAGAGGATATTGGATGGGAGTTGTATAACGGGTCTTTTTATTTATTAACGAGGGTGTGGGGATAGAGCATGTGCGTGACCTGAAAAAAACCGCTATCTTTGTGCGTAAATGTGACAGGTATGAAGAAGAAAAAAGTATTGGTGGGCATGTCCGGAGGCGTGGACAGTTCGGCTGTATGCCTGATGTTGCAGGAACAAGGATATGAGGTGGTGGGCATCACCATGCGTGTGTGGGATTTGCCACGGCAGTTTGCCGAGGGACAGGACCTGCCGCAATTTGTGCTTGACGCAAAGGCTGTGGCCGGCCGGCTGGGTATAGCTCATTATGTGGCCGACGAACGGGAGGCGTTCCGGCGCATAGTGGTACAAAATTTTATAGATGAATACTTGGCCGGACGTACGCCCAATCCGTGTGTGTTGTGTAACCCGTTGTTCAAATTCCGTGTGTTGACGGAGTGGGCTGACAAGTTGGGATGCGACTTTGTGGCTACCGGTCATTATGTGCATATAGAGGAATGGAAAGGGCATTGTTACGTGGTGACGGGTGACGATGCGGCAAAAGACCAGTCTTATTTTCTTTGGAGGTTGGAACAGAAGGTGTTGCGCCGTTGTCTGTTTCCGTTGGGGGGCATGAACAAG
>CABSGW010000089.1 GCA_902477365.1 uncultured Prevotellaceae bacterium | reverse complement strand
ATTTTTTTTATGCGCGCCGCCGACTCGCACAACCATACAGCAAACGGTTCTTTGGCCTCTTTACTAAAAGGCCTTGGTTCATTACACAATTGCCATGACATGATAGTCGGATCGTCCACATACTTCACCTGCGTAAAACGGTTTGTCCGGCTAATGATTTTTTCAACAAATGTCCAGTACATCTCTTGTGCACCTTTATTCAATGAAAATTGGGATGCATACTTCACATACTCATTATAGCCTTCACCCGATGCATTCGGCGAATCCCCTAAGCCGGAACGACGCAGATAAGAGCCATATCCTCCACTCCAATCCCATGAGTTTGTCAGGTAGATAACGGCCAACATCTCACGTTTGCCCATCTCGGCTAACAAAAAGTCCAGACCGCCCAATAGCGTATCATTCAATGTACCATCATCTTGTTGCAACACAGGCCAAACACTATTGGCATGAACGCTTCCGGCATCCGGGCCCACCAAGATACGTAAATTATCCAAACCTTGAACTTTAAGAGAGTCCAACTCCCGACACAAACGGACGCGGTCTCCTCCCTCCCCTTCTGATCCTAGAATAGGACCATACCAATAATTAGTCCCAATAAAATAATAAGGTTTGCCATTTCGTAAGAACTGATTTCCACTTATCCGTACAAACGTAGAAGCGACGACATACGTATGCACACATAAGAACATCAAAAACAAAAAAGTAATACGTTTCATACGCTTATCTATATTTACTATTCAGAAAACAAATTCAATTTATTAGACCTGGCCTCATCGATGGACACAACCGGATTTGTTTGGTTTTGTGCATGTTCCCGCAAAGTTTGATATTCTTCATTCAGTTCATCGACAAACGCTGAACGCGACGATTCATTAAGCAAACGAGAAGCCACCAACGTATTTTGGGAAGCATCTTTCAACCATACAACCGGTCCTTTATAGGCAGGAGCTATCTTTAATGCCGTATGTAACCGACTGGTAGTAGCCCCACCTATCATAATAGGAATATCCAGTCCTGCTTCATTCAAAGCTTCGGCCACATGTACCATTTCGTCCAGACTCGGTGTTATGAGCCCACTTAAACCTATCAAATCAACTTGCTCTTCAATGGCACGTTGCACTATGTTTTCGGCCGGACACATCACTCCCATATCCACAATCTCAAAATTATTACAGGCCATTACAACCGACACTATGTTTTTTCCTATGTCATGCACATCGCCCTTGACGGTGGCAAGCAATACTTTTCCCGAAAAACTCGAAGTCTCTCCTCCACGTTGCTTGTCAGCCTCGATAAAAGGCTGAAGAATGGCAACCGCTTTCTTCATGGTACGGGCTGTCTTCACTACTTGAGGTAAAAACATTTTCCCTTCGCCAAAAAGTTTCCCAACCGTATTCATGGCATCCATCAACGGCCCTTCTATGATATCTACCGCATGTGGATAAATTCGGACAGCCTCAACCAAATCGGCTTCCAAGAAGTCACCGATACCTTTTATCAACGCATTTGCCAAGCGTTCTTCAACCGGTTTATTAACGTGCCATTCATCCTGCACAGCGGCATTTCCTGTAATGGCAACAGCCTCAGCCTTCATTTTTTCAGCCCATTCAATCAATGCTTCCGCCGCCCCCGGATGCCGGTTCAAAATCACATCTTCTATCACTTTCAGTGTTTGTTTCGGAATATCCGAATAAACAACCGCGGCCGAAGGATTTACAATTCCCATATCCATTCCGGCTTGAATGGCATGATACAAAAACACGGCATGCATGGCCTCCCGAATATAATTATTCCCTCTGAACGAAAAAGACAAATTACTTACTCCTCCGCTAATATGGGCACCAGGCAAGTTTTTCCGTATCCAGGCCGTAGCACGGATAAAGTCTACCGCATAGTTATCATGTTCAGGCATTCCCGTTGCAATAGCCAAAACGTTCGGATCAAAAATAATATCTTGCGGATTCATCCCCACCCGATCAACCAACAGGCGATAGGCCCGTTCACAAATTTCTATTTTCCGTTCGTAGGAATCAGCCTGTCCCTGTTCATCAAATGCCATGACAACAACAGCCGCACCCAGCCTCTTCACTTCGCGGGCATGCTGCAAAAAAGCCTCTTCTCCTTCCTTCAACGAAATGGAATTGACGATACTTTTACCTTGCACACACTTCAAACCAGCACGAATCACGTCCCATTTAGACGAGTCTATCATCAACGGAACACGAGCAATGTCTGGCTCTGACGCGATGAGATTCAAGAACGTAACCATTTCACGTTCCGTATCAAGTAATCCGTCATCCATGTTGATATCCAGCACCTGTGCGCCATCTTCCACTTGCTTTCGGGCAATACGCAAAGCTTCTTCGTGATTCCTCTCCTTGATCAAACGCAAAAATTTACGCGAACCGGCTACATTACAACGCTCGCCTATGTTCATGAAATTATTTTCCGGTCTTACTTCCAGATAGTCCAAGCCGGAAAGTTGCAAATAGTCCGGCGCTTTGGCCGGAACATGAGGAGTTGCCCAATTTCCCTGATAGCCGATAATTTTATTATATTCGGCTATATAAGCATCGGTTGTACCACAACAACCACCCACAATATTTACCAATCCTTCTTTTACCAAAGCGGTGACTTCTGCGGCCATTTGCTGGGGAGTCTGATCGTACTCTCCCATACTATTGGGCAAACCGGCATTGGGATAAGCGGAAATATAATAGGGAGCCTTGGCAGCCAGTGCTGCCAGAAAAGGCTTCATCTGGGCTGCTCCAAAAGAACAATTAAGCCCCACCGAAAAGATAGGAGCATGGCTCATAGAGGCCAAGAAAGCATCCAATGTTTGTCCAGACAAGGTATGTCCGGCTTTGTCCGATACGGTTACAGAAAGCATGATCGGCACAACACGCCCCGCCTGATCCATAGCAGACTGTGCGGCAAATACTGCAGCTTTGGCATTTAGGGTATCAAAAATGGTTTCTATCAAAAAAGCATCTACCCCTCCGTCCAGCAAAGCCACCATCTGTTCCTGGTAAGCAAGTACCAGTTCGTCATACGTAAGCGCCCGTAAAGCCGGATTGTTTACGTCCGGACTCATAGAACACGTCTTGTTGGTAGGCCCAATGGATCCCGCAACAAAACGTGGTTTGTCCGGATTTTGTTGCGTATAAGAATCAGCCATTTCGCGAGCCAAACGGCAGGCTGCCAAATTCAACTCACGACAACAGTCGGCCATATGGTAGTCTTCCATTGACACCCGCTGCGCACTAAACGTATTGGTTTCAATAATATCAGCGCCAGCCTCCAAATATTTCCGATGAATTTCCTGTATAATATCCGGGCGGGTTATAGACAAAGCATCATTGTTTCCTTTTTGTTGTCCCGAAATGTTTTTAAAACGCTCTCCACGATAATCTTCCTCTGTCAAATGGTACTGTTGAATCATGGTACCCATTGCGCCATCCAAAATAAGGATACGCTCTTTTACCAGAGAAGTCAGCATCTGTTCTCTCATCACACGAATTATTCCTTCTAATGATTTTTTACAAAACGAGCCATCTCGCGGCGATCTTCTTTTTCTTTCAAGGTTTGCCGCTTATCATACTCTTTCTTACCACGTGCCAGAGCTATTTTCAATTTAGCCCTTCCTTTTTCATCAATAAACAGGGCTAGCGGCACAATGGTAAATCCCGGACTTTTTGTATCTTGCAACAACTGTTGGATCTCTTTTCGGTTGAGTAGCAATTTGCGATCCCGGCGAGCGACATGGTTATTGTATGAACCGTAAAAGTATTCGGCTACATACATATTCTTTACCCATAATTCGCCTTTCGCAAAATAACAAAACGTATCCACCAGGCTAGCCTTTCCCAAACGGATGGATTTAATCTCCGTCCCAGTCAATACAATACCGGCCGTATATCTATCTACCACCAAATAATCGAACTCTGCACGTCGATTTTTGATCTGTATATTTTTTATCTTCAATTTTTCCGCCATACTCCTTTTACTCCTTGACAATTTCGGCAAACTGTTCTATATGCTCATCAACATATCGGGCAACAAGTTCCGTATACTCCTCTTCGTTTTCAACAAACTCGTCATCGTAATCATCAAATTCGGGATGTTGTTCAAACAATTCCATAAACTCGTCTTCCGAACACTCTTTCGTCAATACCTCGCACTTTTTCTTATACAAGGGATATACCTCATAGATCAACTTCGACAAATCGCGCAATCCCCATAATTTTAAAGATTTTGCGAATGGATTTTCAAAGAAGAAAGGACCGTATCCGTTATGTATAAGTTGCACAAAACCACCATCCATCACCTCGTCATGCAACATCACGTATCCCAATAGTGTCAACTGTTCGGCAGTCAACCGCTCCATCGTTTCGGCTGTCAATTCTCCACCAACAGCTTGCCAGTATGCTGTGGTAAAAGTGCGAATAAAAGTATCCATTCCCTCTTTTGCCCCCTCAATGATGCGACTCTCGGGAATACGTATTGTATGTATGTTATCCATAAATTCTTTTGTTAATGGTACAAAGATGCGATATTTTTACCACATATCAGCCCGATACAGAGCAAAATATAGCGAGTAAACATTGCTGAATTTAATCAAAAGACCATTTCAAAGCAATAGTGGGGATGGCATAGAAACCTTCACGCCCTGCAAAATTATGGCTTAATTCAATTTCCGTCCCCACACTCAACTTCGGAGTAAACCCTTTAAAGTGATAAAGATTTACCCAAAACTGCGGCTCACTCAGAAAAATGTAATTACCTCCGGCATTGGGTTCACGCCACCAATCGGCAAAGCCGCTAAACGTACACTTACGGTTGGCAAAATGCCAATACCACACGCCCGTAAGTTGAAAATTATTAGGCTTATGATGTTTCTGGATATATTTGTACATCGCCGTAAAAGTTAATCCGGCTGTAAAATCTTCATTGTTATAGGTATAAGTAGGCCCAACCAAATAAGCATTCTTTATATAATTCAATCCGCCGTTATATTCCACATGAGCCGAGAGCGGCCCTTTCCAGAACTTAAGTTCTCTGCCTATCTCCCAATAAGCCGAAGAAACTCCGTCACTTGTATAGTCCATATCAATAAAAAAATACGTACTTCCCCATGCGTCCGGTTTGAACATCTCAACGGTACTGGTCAATAAAGGGCGCGCTTTTAACAACTCATCATTGTTATACAATGAACGGCCCAAATCATAATGCAATTGAATATTCTGTGCCTGTCCGGTCAAAACCATCATGAATAAGCCAACAATCAATAATACTCTTTTCATTTCAACTGTCCTATTTTTTTGAGGTGCAAAGTTATTAAATAAATACTTAATAACAATCTCAACTACCACATAACCCCATATACAAAAGTAGCTGTAAGTACTCTTTTCTCCTATTCCCGGCCTCTGCACACGCTGGTAAGAACAAGTAACCGGACTGGGCAGTACGTTTGAACAGACTGGGCAGTCCGGTAGTTCCTCTTCGGGGCTTTACATCAGGACTTCTATTCTCTTTACCCATAAAGAAGTAATTTCGGTTGTGTCTTTAATAAAACAACGCATCTATATACGTTGATGTACCAAGATACTTTTGTACTTTTAATTCCTTTTATAGTAATATATATCTATAAAGAATATCTTAGTAAAAGCTGGAAACCAAGGCTAAGATCATTACAAATTAATGGTATGACTTTATTTCCAATAGCCCCATAATTACGATAGTGTTCATGTACCAACTGTCTTTTATCGTTTCTAAAACGATAATAAGACCGGACTTTTATTTTCTTCATTTGTCTTTATTAAAATCAAATGCACGGTATAGGGTACTTTACATTTGATTTAGATTTTAACTTTGACTTATACAGAAACCATAGGTCTCCAGTTTCACTAAAATACAACATTTACACAAAATAAAAGACTCTAAACCAAACTTTTGGCTTAGAGTCTTTTATATATTGTCAATCAAGCAAATTACATTGCAGCAGTTAATAACTTTTCATGTAACTTCATATATCTCTGTAATTGTGCACCTGACATACTTCCTTTTGCATTATCCAATTTATTGCCTAATGATTCCGCGTTTTCCATTAAATTGGCACTTTCTGTTATAGATGACATATCACCGTTCTTTGTTTTTTCATTAAATTAACACAACTATCAATATACTTTTCATACTCATCTAATACTTCGTCCCAATCAGCCGTACTTGTAAAACTATTTGACACACTTGTATCTTCGCTATCAGAATCATCAGTATAACTTGACTTGCTATCTGAGCATTCCTCAAATGCCTTGTCAATAAGTTCAAATGAAATTGATTTACTCATAATAGCATTTCCTAAATCTTCATGTTGTGCAAAATACTGCCACTTAAATGACACTGTTTTAGTATCATCAACATTCCCATTTAACAAGTCTCTTACTTTTTGCAATTCATTATCTTGTGCGTCAAATCCATATATGCCTGTATCATATATTTCATTGCCATCGCCGATAGGATTAAGCCTAATCCTATCGGAATATGCCTTACAATAATTAAGAGGCTTGTTTACAAGCTCCAATTTGACAGATATGGAAGCTTCTCTACCCGTAACAGTAAATTTGTAACTTCCGTCTACTACTTTAACGTAGTCTTTTAAGAAGCCTGTAATCTCAACATTAGACACAGTTACTTCTCTTTCTTTGGGTGTTCCTGCGCATGAATAAAGCATACATACACTCACGATTAAAAATAATAAGTTTCTCATAAAACTATTTTTTTCTTTCCTTTCAGTCTCAACAAGGAATTATTTAATGCAAGAAAGGCGCAAGACTGTTAACTTACGCCATTGATAGGTTCTGGACAAACCCGTGTTGAACATAAGAAAACAGCTCACGCCTTTGGTTGGTATATGTTTTATGCACATACGAAACCAAAGGAGAACGTATTTCCTTACTCCATCAACACAGATTGAATTGTCCAGATTCATCAATAAGGAATAAGCTAAACGCTTCCTATTAAACTATGTATGTCCTATTACTAAGACGCTGCAAAGATAATAAAATTGTTCATACGTTCTATACATGAGCTGCTATCAATTCACAATATCTTAATCTTTTATCTGCAAAAGTAATAAATTTGCTAAACCTTTCACCGTCAAACATATTCCTTGTATTATATCGATATATAAACTCATCACAATATTTAAATAAATGTTTTGGCGTTACTAAATGGTATATGTCACGTTTTAAAAAACCTACAACTTCATGAAATATAATCGGTTACCTAACTTTTATAGCCTTTCCAACCATCAAGAGTCATTGTCGTTCCTTTTTCAGGAACTCATGTATAGTTGACTCCAAAGTCCAACCTTTTGCATTAGGAATAACTTCTATATATACCTCTCCATCTAACATCTTCAATATCAACCCTGTATTCCTCCTTATTATGCAAGATATCCATCAAATGTATAAGTGACTCAAATTGTAGCATATTTCATTTATATATGGATATAGTACTACACTGAAGGGTAAATTTGCAACAAAAATGATACCTAATTTTATAGATTATCATATGGACTGATATTCGAAAAATAAAAAATAGACTTAACTACTCGATTTACGCATAGTTAAGTCTATTTTAAAAAGTTATCTACCTTGGTCATCTAACGGGAGTCCACCAATGACTTGTGATTGTCCTCTTTCGTTATTCTTTTTGACAACATGTGAACCGTCCCGAACAAATCAATGTTTACTATTTGTATTAGTCAGCAATTGACCCTGATACTCACCTGTAAGAGCATCGAGGAAACTTTCTACTTTCTTCACCTCTTCCTGAGACATTGTACGACCGACCTGATACTTGGCCATCATGGAAACAGCCTCGCCCAACGTCTCAACACTTCCGTCGTGGTAATAGGGCCATGTCAATGCCACGTTGCGGAGCGAAGGAGTCTTGAAACGATAACGGTCACGTTCTACCTTGGTCTGTGCCCAACGGCCGTTGTCACCATCCGTCAAACCGGACTTCTGAGTAAGCTCACGATCTTCAAAGTAGTTGGCACGCTGCCCCATAAGTTCGTAAGAAAGGCCACCCATGTTTTCGCCAGCATGGCAAGTGGCACAACTGTATTCCTTGAAAAGTTTATAACCTTCAACCTGTTCGGCGGTCAGTACATTTTTTTCACCTTTCAAGTAGCGGTCAAAGGCCGAATTGGGGGTAATGAGTGTTTTCTCATATTCGCCAATAGCATCGGTGATGGTGGCTTGGCTCAGGCCTTCTGGATAAACTTCGTTGAAGCGGGCGGTAAACTCTTTGTCTTGTGCCAACCGCTCTACAATTTCATCAAACGACTTACAACCCATTTCGACAGGATTCAACGGAGGACCACCGGCCTGTTCAGCCAACGTAGCGGCACGACCGTCCCAGAACTGCGCAAAATTGAAGCAGGAGTTGTAAGACGTAGGAGCATTCACACCACCAAGCTGTCCTCCAATTCCTTCCGAATAACGTTTATTATCTACACCGGCAGTACCGATTCCATGACAAGTAGCACAAGAAACGGTACCATCGGCTGAAAGCCGAGTATCGTGGTAGAGCGCTTCGCCCAGTATAGCCTTGTTAGCATCGTGCGGAAAGCTATCCGGAATGGGACGAATGGTTTCGTTGGCAAACTCAGGAGCAGCCAAAGAATTAGGATAGAAGGCCGCACGTATCTCTTTAAAAGCAGCCAACATCATACTACGCTCCTTCTCCGTAATAGAAGAACCCCAGTGAGCGAGGTAGTAAGACATCAGTGGCATAGAACCGTCTGCAACGCTCTGTTCCACCTTTGCCAAGTCTACTTCATTCGGAGCCGAGCCACTGCGCATAGCCTCCATGAAGGGTTTCATATCGAATGATACGTAACCGTCCCTTACGTGGTTGCCTATAAAAGTTTTGGCAACAGGGAAATCTGCATAAAAGGGCAGGTCGGCATCGGCAGAATGGCAGAAAAGACATCCGCCATCCGTCATAACCTCAAGAACCTGCTCGTTGGCTGCCAGTTCAGTAGACGGAGCCGTATTCACAAGCCGATAGGTGACTGCGAGCAACGCTATTACGACCACCAAACCAAGTAGGATTTTTGATTTTTGCTTCATAATTGTATAAGTTTAATAAATAAGAAAATATAAAACAATGCTCGTTGTTACAAATAAAGGCGCAAGCTTCCACGTGCCAAAGGCCGATCGTTGACATCGTGCCAACGCATCTGCATGCAGAGCCCCCCTGCAATAGGCAGCCAGATAAGTCCCGCCCTACCATCTCGACCGTAAAGCCTCAGATACATATTGAGCAGGTAGATGATATGCCGTACCAGCTTCTCCTTATAAAGAATCCAGAACAGCCCCCTCAACAGCAATAACGCCACATTAACCGAAAAAGCAAAAAAGCTGTGCAACACTTCCAGTTGGCAACACAATGCCACTGCAAAATAAACCACCCACTCTTTACATACGCTACTTTTCCTCATTGTTTCCTGTCTAACTTTAAGTTATCGGATCTTTTGGAATCTCATTCCTGTCATAATTTCCTATACAGATTCACTATTCTTTCATTTTGAGAACACGCTATACCCCCTATCGCCCCTTCGAACTACA
>CABSGW010000088.1 GCA_902477365.1 uncultured Prevotellaceae bacterium | reverse complement strand
CCCCATGGATACGGCACAACGGGCTACATTGTCCGACATCGAGTTTGCAGCCATACGGGATGCAGATCTCTCGGTATTGATCACACCTTACCTGATCATCGGTGCGGTCATCCTGTTCATGTTGCTCATTATACGTATCGTACGTATGCCACGAAACGGTGACAACAACCACAACATCGATTTTATTCCCACCCTGAAGCGCATCTTTTCCATTCCCAATTACCGGGAGGGTGTCATTGCGCAATTCTTTTACGTAGGTGTACAAATCATGTGCTGGACCTTTATCATTCAGTACGGCACACGCCTGTTCATGGCTCAAGGCATGGACGAAAAGGCTGCCGAAGTGTTGTCTCAACAGTACAACATCATCGCCATGATTTTATTCTGCTGTAGTCGCTTTATCTGTACATTCATGCTACGCTACATCAATCCCGGACGCCTATTGGCCATATTGGCCGTAGCCGGAGGTCTATTCACGTTAGGAGTTATCTTTTTCCAGGATATTAAGGGAATGTATTGCCTGGTAGCCATCTCGGCTTGTATGTCACTCATGTTCCCCACCATCTACGGCATTGCCTTAAAAGGTATGGGCGATGACGCTAAGTTTGGCGCAGCAGGACTTATCATGGCCATTCTTGGCGGCTCGATACTCCCTCCTGTGCAAGCGGCCATCATCGACTGTCAGACACTGATGGGTATGCCAGCCGTCAACGTGTCGTTCGTCTTGCCTTTCATCTGCTTCCTGGTCATCATTGTTTACGGTTACCGCAGTATCCGACGGGCATAAGTACCTCTTTTACGGACATAAAAAGCGTGAGTCCTGCTGTTGGCGGGACTCACGCTTTTTTGTTATCTAATCAGACCTTATTTCCGCATATTAGCTTCCACCCATTGGCGTGCATTGACGAAAGCTTCCATCCATGGAGTCACTTCATCATTCGCTCTATCCGAAGGATAATAAGCCGTCTGCCAAGGCATAAAGGCACGCTCCAAGTGAGGCATCATGGCCAAATGACGTCCATCTGCGCTACAAATACCGGCTACATTATAGTCAGAACCATTCGGATTACCCGGATAACCTTCATAACTATATTTCAATACCACATTGTAGTCATCCTCAGGTTGCGGCAGTGAGAACTTGCCCTCTCCGTGTGCCACAAAGATACCCAACTGATCTCCCGAAAGCGAACCGAACATCACACTACGGTTTGTAGGAACGGTTACACCCACGAAATTACTCTCGAACTTGTGACTGTCGTTGTGCAACATACGGGCACATTTTTCATGCTCCGGATTGACCAAATTAAGTTCTACCATTAACTGGCAACCGTTACATACACCTAATGAAAGCGTATCCTTACGTGCATAGAACCGGTCAAGCGCAGCTTTTGCCTTTGGATTGTAAAGGAAAGCACCAGCCCATCCTTTGGCTGATCCCAAAACATCCGAATTGGAGAAACCGCCACAGAATACGATAAAGTTAATATCGTCCAATGTTTCCCTTCCGCTAATCAAATCGGTCATGGTAACATCCTTCACGTCAAAGCCGGCCAAATAGAGTGCATAAGCCATTTCGCGCTCTCCGTTTGTACCCTTCTCACGGATAATCGCAGCCCGAACACCCGAGGGAGTGCGGCGATCTGCCGAAATGCCGTAAGAAGCAAGCGTCCCCTTAAACTCCGGATGGAAATGGAACTCCAACGGCTGCGCTTTATAATTCTCATAGCGAGCCTTTGCCTGTCCGTTAAAACTCTGTTTTGTATCGAGCAAGTACGATGTTTCGTACCATACATCACGCAGATAGTCAATGCCGAACTGATAGGTTGCGCCGTCTTTTTCAGCCAAGATGTGACGCTCGTCGGTCGGTGTACCCAATTTGATATACCCAACTCCGGCCTCATCCAACAGCCTCTTCACTTCTGCTTTATGCTTATCAGCTACCTGAATCACTACGCCCGGGTTCTCAGCAAAGAGGATCTTAATTAGGTCTTCCTCCTTGAACTTATCCAACCCAATCTCCAAACCGCCTTCTGTATTGGCAAAGCACATTTCGAGCAGACAGGTAATCAATCCACCGGCAGAGATATCATGTCCGGCCAGAATCAAGTTCTTATTAACCAGCTCCTGCACCACGTTGAACGCATCACGGAAATATTCCGGATTGTTGCAATGAGGCACATCCGATCCGATGCAATTAAGCGACTGCGAGAAAGCCGAACCGCCCAAACGCAACTTATCAAAGCTGAAGTCTATGTGATAGAGTGTGCTCTTTTCCCGATTGTTCAAAACAGGAGAAACGACCTTACGCACGTCAGACACCTCACCGCCAGCCGAAACGATAACCGTTCCCGGCGAGATTATCTTCTCGCCATTCGGATATTGTTGGGACAATGAAAGCGAATCCTTACCGGTAGGCACATTGATATGCAATGCACAGCAGAAATCACTCAAAGCCTTGACGCCGGCATACAAACGGGCATCCTCTCCCTTTTGCGAACGGCAAGGCCACATCCAGTTAGCCGACAGCGATACACTGTCCAGGCCTTCGCTCAAAGGCGCCCACACCAAGTTGGTGAGCGATTCGGCCACCGACAACTGCGAACCAGCAGCCGGATCGGCCAGTCCTGCTTGCGGCGCATGGCCAATGGCAGTTGCAATACCCGCACGTCCACGATAGTCCAATGCCACTACGCCACAGTCGCTCAAAGGTAACTGCAACTCTCCCTGGCATTGTTGCTGTGCCACCTTACCCGTCACCGAACGGTCTACCTTATTGGTCAACCAATCCTTGCAGGCCACAGCCTCCAGTTGCAACACATTGGCCAGATATTCTTGCAGCTTCCGCTGGTCATAACTTGCATTTTCATACGTACGCGTCACAGTCTCGTCCACCATAACGGTTTTGGGCGAGTGTCCGAACATCTGGGCTACATCCAAATCGAAAGGACGCACCCCGTCACCCTGCTCAAAGGCAAAATGGGCGTCACCGGTCGTTTCACCCACCACATACATGGGGGCACGCTCACGCTCGGCAATTTTGCGCACATGCTCCAAATGTTCTTCCTGAATCAACAGCCCCATGCGCTCCTGGCTCTCATTGGCAATAATTTCCTTCGCCGAAAGGGTCTGGTCGCCAATCGGGAGTTTGGTCATGTCTATCAATCCTCCGCACTCCTCAACCAATTCGGAAAGACAATTTACATGGCCTGCCGAACCGTGGTCGTGGATGGAAACCACCGGATTAACTTCCTCCTCACAAAGTGCGCGCACCAGGTTGTTGGCACGTTTTTGCATCTCGGGATTGGCGCGTTGTACGGCGTTCAACTCAATTCCGCTGCTGTACCGTCCCGTATCTACCGAAGAAACCGATCCGCCTCCCAGTCCGATGCGGTAGTTATCACCACCAACCACAACAACTTTATTACCCTTTTCAGGCACACCTTTCAGGCAGTCACGCTTAGTACCGTAGCCTACGCCACCGGCCAACATAATCACTTTGTCATATCCGTACTTCTCGCCATTCTCCTGATGCTCAAAGGTAAGCACCGAACCCGTAATAAGGGGTTGCCCGAACTTGTTACCAAAGTCAGAGGCACCATTTGAGGCTTTAATCAAAATCTGCTCCGGTGTCTGATACAACCATTGACGGACAGGAAGAATGTCTTCCCAACTACGCCCGCCGTCCAAACGCGGGTAAGCCGTCATATATACAGCCGTACCGGCTATAGGCCACGAACCGACACCACCACCCATACGGTCGCGAATTTCACCACCCGTTCCGGTTGATGCGCCGTTAAAAGGTTCTACGGTTGTAGGGAAGTTATGCGTCTCGGCCTTTATCGAAATAACCGATTCAATGTCTTTAATCACAAAATAGTCGCTGGTTGCATGGTCATTCGGTGCAAACTGTTCCACCACCGGACCTTGTGCAAAAGCCACATTGTCTTTATAGGCCGATATGATCTTATGCGGATTCTCCTGAGTAGTTTTCTTTATCATGGCAAACAGCGAAGACTCCATTTCTTTGCCGTCAATGATAAACGTGCCGCCAAAAATCTTATGCCGGCAATGTTCCGAATTCACCTGAGCAAAGCCGAATACTTCCGAGTCGGTCAGACGACGGCCCAGTTGTGCTTCAATGTTACGCAAATACTGGATTTCTTCGGTCGAAAGCGCCAAGCCTTCCTGCTCATTGTATGCATCCAGATCTTCAATATACTGAATGGCGGCAGGTTGCAGGTTGATGGTAAAAATACATTGGTCCAACCCTTTGTACATGCGTTGCAACATCGGGTCGTAAGCCGCATTCTCATCGGCCACCGGAAAGTACTCTTCGATTCTCGTTATACCTTTGAGATTCATATTTTGAGTGATCTCCACTGCATTGGTACTCCAGGGAGTAACCATTTCGCGGCGAGGTCCTATAAAAAAGCCTGTTAGGGTTTCGCCTTCTTCCAATGTGGCATTACCATATAGCCAACAAAGTTCGTCAATCTCTTCCCGGCTCAAAGTGCGATCTACTTCTGTAGCGATAATACTCATTCCGGGAGTTCTGAAAAATAAGATCATAGGTCTCTGTTTTTAGGTTGATTTTTTCTGTTCGCAAAGGTACGGAAAATAGCCCGAATAGCCATTCTCCGGCATTTGTTTTTTACCGTCAATGCGCTTTCTTTGCCGAAAGTATGCCACCCCACCCCGTTGGTGTAGGAAAAGAAGTAGCCACCAGCCGTTAACGAACTGGGCTGCTTTGAAAAACGTACTGGGCATCTCGTGGCGACGAGATGCCCAGTACGTACCACTGTTGCGGACAAAAATCATACCTGTCCACAACTACCTTCCGGCACCCGTTATTTTATCCGGAATTGCAACACAAAGGGTTCGCGGGCCATACCTGCCGACAACTGTACCGTCACACGCCCCGCTCTGCATGTATATTTCACCGTCCTGTTTCCTTTCAGCAGTTTCATTTTTCCCACAGGCAGGTTGCCGCCCCACTGTACCGTTGTGGGTACGGCCGCCTCTTCGGGAAGCGCATAGATGGCATACAGCGTATACCCGTCCTTGTCTGCCGTAAACCAGATGTCACCCTCGTTATAAACGGGTGTAATCCGGGTGTTATAGATGGCTTTCCCGTTCACAGCGAGCCATCGTCCCACTTGCGCCAGCCGTTGTTCCACCTCGGCCTCAATCGTCCCGTCGGCCGTAGGCCCTATGCCCAACACCAGGCATCCGCCCTTCGCCGTTATCTCGCTCAACAAATTGATAACCTGCCGGCTCGACTTGTAAGGTGCATTGGGAACCCATCCCCAATCGTGGCTCAGGGGAATACAGCTCTCCCAAGGATAAGCCAGTTGCACCGGCGGTATGCCGCGTTCCGGCGTCTGATAGTTTTCGTTCTTGCCACGGATGCTCCGGTCTACGGCTATCAGCCCCGGATACCTTGCCCTGGCGTCTTTTAAAATATCATCCAGCCCGATATCGTCTCCCTTCACCCAACCGCCATCCAGCCACAGAATGTCCATACGGCCGTAGTCGGTCATCAGTTCGTTCAACTGGTTTTGGGTGAATCGCTTATAGTTGTCCCACCATTCGGGATGGCGTTCACGCTTGTAATTGATGTGCCGGTTGGGCGTGGCAAAACCCGGATTCCAGAACCAAGGGCAATGCCAGTCCGGTTTCGAGAAATAACAACCGGTCATGAAATCCCGCTTCCGGAAGGCGTCAAACACGTGAAAAGCCACATTGCGGTACGGATGGTTGGCAAAAGGCCCTTTCGCGATGGAGAAATCGGTGTAACGGGAATCGAACATGCAAAAGCCGTCATGGTGTTTTGTGGTAAACAGCATATATTTCATTCCGGCTTGAGCCATCATATCAGCCCACTTATCCGGATCGAAATGTGAAGGGTTCAGCGAATCTTTCAAACTCCAGTACCATTGTTTATAGGCATCGTAGGGCAACGGCTTTTTACGTGAAATCCAGTCAACGTCCTCGGAACAGATGGACCATGACTCTACAATGCCGGGAACGGAATACAGCCCCCAATGGAACAGCACACCGAACTTCAGATCTTGCCACCGGTCCAGTTTTTGCAGCACCGCCGTATCTGACGGCCACACATAACCGCTTTTGTCAGATTGTCGGTGTACAAACCCTTGTACCCCCTGAGCCTGTAACAACAGTGAGGGCAACAACACACCCGCCAGACTAAGAAACAGTTGTTTTAATGATTTCATGATATTACTTTAGTTAGAAAAAACACCCTTTCGGGAATCATACGGACAAAGATAGCAAAAGAGTTCAATTCCATCATTCGGATCGTTGTTTTTTACGATACACACCATGTACAGCCCTTATTCCCGCCCAGACACACAACGTGTTTTAACACGTTCATAAAGGAACGCTAAAAACAGAGCGGACAGTAAGCATTTGTTAAACAAAACGCTTATCTTTGTCCGCATATACACCAAAAAGAGCCCCTATGAAGCACTTATCTTTGCTCTGTCTGCTTTACATATTGTCTGCTACCCACCTGTTTGCCCAACAAACGGCCGACGAACAGGCGGCAGAATTGTTGCAACGTCAGGACCTGTTCGAAATACAAGCGAAATACCCGCCACTGGCAGGTCAGGTAAAAAACAAAGTGATCAAGCACATGCTGAACGTTCTGCTCTATGCCAACACCAACCGCATAGCGCTGGTTCATGCCGAACTGGATTCCATTTTCAAGAATCATCCCAACGAGATAGGGCCTGAAAATGTGTCCAACTTGGTATTGATGAAAGCTGTTTTGCTGGCACATGAAGGATATTATGCAAAAGCTGTCGACTGGCTAGACTCTTTTCTACAGCAGTCCGCATCCCATCCCGACACCGCGCAACTGGCTCCCCACCGTGCCGTAGCATCCCTGTACCGTCCCATGTACAAGCTCCCCCGTCCTGAGGTTGTACGCCCGCAGCACGATGTTGAGATACCCTTCATGCGCGAACCGGCCGGCAAGGGAACAATGATGCGGGTCAACGTACGCCTTAACGGAAAAGTTTATCGCTTTATCCTAGATACAGGCGCCAACTTCACCTACGTTCACGAACGGTTTGCGCGCGAAGCCGGACTCAAGATTCTGAAAAACACCTCTATATCGGTAGGACACGGCATGTTGGGACAGGTTGAGAGCCGGTTGGCAACGGCCGACAGCCTGATGGTTGGCGACATTGTGTTCCGCAACCCGTTGATTTACGTAGGACCTGCCAACGAAAAACTGGATAGTATTTATTACGTGGATGCCGTTTTGGGAGCAGACTTCCTGCACCAACTGCCCGAAATGCAAATAGACAACGAACAATATAAAATACGTTTTCCACTGGAGTCAACGCCTTGTCCGGCTACAGGTCCCAACATGCTGTACAGCGAACTGAACTTCCGCATCAAGGTGGAACACGAGGACGAAACCTTATTTTTCCTATTGGACACAGGGGATGCGGCCGCTTCGCTGAGCACCAGATACTACGAGAACCACCGGCACGAGGTTGACGCCAAGGCCATACCGGACAGCATCGGATATGTCAGCACCAACGTATTAAAACAACGCACCGCAAAAAGTTTGCCTGAGTTTACGCTCGAACTGGGCGGAAAACCCGTCACCTTGCACAATCTGACCATACACACCTCTTCGGCCAACCATGTCGGAGATTTCCCCAACAGCTCCGGCAGTTTGGGTCAACAGTTTGTAACGGCATTTAAACGGTTAACCCTTAATTTTAAAGATGGTTTTGTAAGTGGCGAGCCTTATTGAATTTAGAAAAAAATTGAAGTTGAGAGTACCTAAGCGACTGGTCCACGCCCATATACCTGCCCATATGCTTGCAAGCATATGGGCGCTTGGTTGCCTATATGTCCCGAACGGTGTAGCCCAAACTACCGACGGAAACCAGGACACCCTATACACAACGTCCAAGGCCGACTCTACCGTCAGTCCCCGCTACCTGCACCACATTGAAGCAGACATACGTCCCGCTTATATTTTTCACACCCATCCTTTTTTAAAAGGGCATAATGACAACAACCGCGTATTCCGCAATGCACTTTCCGCACACCTGAAATATGCATTCCGGTTTGCTCCACACACCTTGACAGCCCGTGCATACGGGCATCCTTACCAAGGTATAGGGCTGGGATATTATACCTTTGACGAACCCGACTATTTAGGCAGTCCACTGGCTGCTTACCTGTTCCAGGGTGCACCGGTTTGCCGTATAGCTCCCTGGTTGACACTGAACTACGAATGGAACTTCGGTCTATCGTTCGGCTGGCAACCTTACAATGCGTCCTGGAACAGCGACAACCGTGTCATCGGGTCAAGGCTGAACGCCTACATGAATGTGAATGTATTCTTTAATTGGTGGCTTTCAAAACGAGTAGACCTCACGACGGGTGTCTCGCTCACCCACTTTTCGAACGGAAACACCAAAGTACCCAATGCCGGGCTCAACACCATCGCACTGAAACTGGGTGTCATCTACAAACTGAATGGAACGGCTGTAAACTCGAACCAAGAACAGGCCTTCCTTCCCGAGATCCCCGTATTCAAGCCACATATCAGCTACGATGCAACGTTGTTCGGTTCGTGGAGAAGACGAAGTTTCATCGAGGGGGACAAAGGACTGGTATCTCCCGACACCTACTCTGTCTTCGGTTTCAATTTCGCTCCCATGTACAATTTCTGTTATCGGTTTCGAGGTGGGTTATCGCTGGACGGAGTCTACGACCAAAGTGCCGACCTGAAGCACGAGGGAAGCTCATTTGTGGAATCTTCCTTCAACCGCCAAATAGCATTAGGACTCTCAGTGCGAGCCGAATACGTCATGCCTTTTTTCACCATCGGAATGGGTTATGGGCGCAATGTGCTGTGTGGGAGTGCCGACATGCGGAACTGGTATCAGATGCTGAGCCTCAAGATTGCCACAACACGCAGCTCGTATCTACACGTGGGATACAACCTAAGAGATTTTAAGGAACCGAACTTCCTCATGCTGGGCATTGGATACCGTTTCAATAACCGCACACCGTCGCTACGTTTCCGCTAACTGCCAACGGCCGCACGTCTCCGTCAAAAGAGACACCGCAACTGGAATGACAAATCCTGCTTCACATTCGAATGGATTTGTTGCTGCGCCGAACCGATGGTTGTACGGTTCAAATAAGCAGTCAGTTTATACTTGCAGGAAAATTGGATGCACTCGGATAGCTCGTAACTCATCATGCCCACCTCATTAACCCCACGATAGTAGCACATAGGGAAAGACATTGCATACAGCAAATTGGGTTCGTACATGTAGATACGCTCGTCATAGCTATCCGTATCGAAATAGGCCATAGCCAAAGCCAACTTCCATGCACCGGTCTGCCAATGCACACGCCCCGAAACCATCCACCCATAACGTGTCTGCCAATCCCTATTGCAAATACCATCCAAAGAAACAACCCATCGCAAACTTTCGGCATAACTGTTTTGCCACTGCAAACGGATTTTGTTCCGATAAGCCTGTATCCGGGTTAGGACGTCGTCTTTACCTTCGTCACGCTCCTGCATACGCAACTGATAAGCCAATACCCATGTATTGACCGGATCGACACTATAACGAAGTTGCGTTCCTCCCTTCCATCCCATGGAGGCGGACTGGGTGCGCGATGTCAGCCATGGGAAGTAGTAAACATCACCCCAAACATTCAACTGCCAATTCCCGCCTAACCGACTTTCAGCTGCCACATAAACACC
>CABSGW010000087.1 GCA_902477365.1 uncultured Prevotellaceae bacterium | reverse complement strand
CTACGGGAGAATTCCCTACGGGCACTTCCATCACCTTTGCACCCGACAGCGACATTCGCATTGCCGACGGACAAGCAGCCATTTCCTTCCGTTCTTTCTATGCCGGAAAAGCCATAATCGAAGCTACCTCGCCCGGATTGAAACCGGCACGTATCAGCCTTACATTCACAGGTGCCCCGGCATATAAACAGGGTATAAGCCCCTCGGTAAAAGAGCGCCCCTATACCCGTTTTGCTGCCGGCAAGACGGAACGAAAAGAACAAACCTTCGGGCTGAACAACCCCGTCTTTGCCAGCAGTTGGAAAGAAGCGCACATAGCCGGCATGGCAGCAGACGGAAACAAAGCGTCGTATTGGGAAGCTGCCGCAAACGATAAAGCGCCTTACTGGCTGCTGGATACAGAAAAAGGATTGGAGTTTACGCACATTTCCATCACCTTTCCTGCAGAAAAATGTTACCAGTACAACGTAGAAGTATCGGAAGACCGTAAAAAATGGGAACTTGCCGCATCGTGCATGGCAAACACACAAGCCGGAAAAAGCAACGAAATTCGATTGACCGGCCGAAGCCTGCACGGACGCTTTGTCCGGATTACTTTCAAGCATCCGGCCAGCGTTCCTCCAGCACTTGCCGAAGTGGTGGTTAGGGGTTATGTACGCCAATAGATAGCCCTATTATACAAAGGCCCTTCCATGCAGTTGATTGCATGGAAGGGCCTTTGTAGCCAACAATGAAAACACCGCCCGCTATTCTACAAATTTACGAATCTCTTCCACAAAACGAGGTCCATACTTTTTTTGTTTGAAATCACCAATACCGCTGACACGCCCGAAAGCCTCTACGGTAGTGGGGCGCTCCAACGCCAACTGGTGTAACACACGGTCGGACATGACAATATAAGGAGGAAACCCCTGCGCGTCGGCCAGTTCCTTACGTAAACGGCGCAATGCCTGGAACAACGCGCTGTTTTCACCGATAGAGACGGCTGCCTCCATCGACAAACGGGGAGTTCCGGCCGTTTTAGCGCCAACACTACCGCGCCGTCTGCGTTTTACTGCCGGTTCGGCATCTGTTTGCGGTTCTTCCGGACGCGGTTCGGCCAATTCAATCCGACATCCCTCAAAAAGAACCTTCCGTCCCTGCTCCGTTATCTTCAGGTGATTGCGTTCGTCATAAGCCACCTCTATCAGCCCCAACTGTAGCAACTGCAACAAATAGTCGTGCCAGGTGCGGGCCGGAACATCGCGCCCCACACCAAATGTCTTTAGCCGAAAATAATCATGCGCCTTGACCGCCGGTGAGTAGGTACCCTTTAAAATATCAACAGCTGTTCCGAAACCTACGTTCTGTTCGGTACGTGCCAAGGCACTGAGCGCCTTTTGAGCCAAAACCGTACCGTCAAAACGAATGGGAGGATTGCGGCACACATCGCAATTTCCACAATCCCGATCGGCCGGTTCACCAAAATAATTCAACAGAATGCGACGGCGGCACACACCGGCTTCGGCATACTCGCGCATACGTTGCAGGCGCTCCATATTGATTTGTTGTTGACCGCTATCCTTGGCAAAACGTGTAAGCTGAATAATATCGGCCACCGAATAAAAAAGTAATGTATCGGACGGCAATCCGTCGCGTCCGGCGCGTCCTATTTCCTGGTAGAAACTCTCAATACTTTTAGGCAGATTGTAATGAACAACCCAACGCACATTGCTTTTGTCAATACCCATACCAAAGGCAATGGTGGCACACACCACCTGCACGCGGTCGCAAATAAAATCGTCCTGCGCCTTCTCGCGCTCCGCGGCAGCAAGTCCGGCATGGTAAGCAGTAGCATTGACCCCATTCGACTTCAACAAATCGGCAACTTCCTCGGTCGTCTTACGGCTCATACAGTAAATAATTCCGCTTTGCTGCGAATGGCGTGTAATGAAATCGAACAATTCGCGGGTTTTCTCTGTTTTGCGGTATCCCCGCCTCACATCCAGACTCAGATTAGGCCGGTCGAAAGAAGAGATAAAGACATGAGGTGCATGCAAATCCAACTGCGTCAGGATATCTTGACGGGTCACCTTGTCAGCCGTAGCCGTAAGTGCCATCATCGGTACAGAAGGAAAAGCCTCACGCAACTGGTCCAACCGGGTATATTCAGGCCTGAAATCGTGTCCCCACTGGCTCACGCAGTGCGCCTCGTCTACAGCAAACAGACTGATATGCATGTCTTGCAGCAAATAGGGGATTTCGCCTAACAGGGTTTCGGGAGCCATGTACAACAATTTGATTTGCCCCTGCACACAGGCACGCCTGACCTGCGCATTCTCACCGGGGTCCATCGCACTATTCAGCGCGGCTGCGGGAATGCCGTTGGCCCGGAGTGTTTCCACCTGATCTTTCATCAAAGAAATGAGTGGTGAAATGACTATGACCGTACCTTCCAGCAGCAAGGCGGGTATCTGATAGCAAAGGCTCTTGCCCCCGCCGGTAGGCATCAGCACCAGACAATCCCTTCCCCCCATGATGTAACGGATAATTTCTTCCTGCTGCGGACGAAAGGAATCGTAACCAAAATATTTTTTTAATGTTGAGAGCATGTACCAAGCTTTTGCCAACAAAGTTAACCGATTTGGCGTAATTAGTGGGCTCTTTACTTGCATAAAAGGAAAAAAATACAGATATTTGCTTCTCACAGGCTTCAACTCTGCCTCATGGCAAAATACAACTTAAAAGAAAAAAAAGAGAAAAATGTCCACTATAGAAGCCGCATACGCGCCGAACTGGTAGACAATCTTTATAACTTGATACTTCGTAAAATAGTGATAGAGAAGAAGTATCGTGACCCGGACTATTCGGCCAGACAGTTGGCTAAGGATCTGGGTACGAATACCCGTTATGTATCGGCCGTAATAGGCCTGCGATTTGACGACAACTACATGGGACTTGCAAACGAGTATCGCATTAAAGATGCCTGTTACCTGCTTAAAGACAAACGCTATGACGAGCTGACGATGGAAGATATCGGTACAATGGTCGGGTATAACCGTCGACAATCGTTCTACGTGGCCTTTTACCGGAAAATGGGAAAATCACCCCTATCCTACCGCCGCGAATTTCAAGAAAGAAAGGCAAACGAGATTAGCTGACCGACCTCCTATATCCTTTGTATTGAAACGTAGTGATGGGATAACACACTACCCTACTGTGTGATGCGAAAATGATTCTTTTATAAACGCTATATCCAACTAATGAAACATAAATTAATCGCGATGATACTAGCAAGCAGCCCTTTGGCCCTCAATGCACAAACAACACCGACCGGTGAGTTCACCTATACCGACGAACAATTTGCCGATATACAAATGTTACGTTACCGTGTGGAAGGTTTCGAGCAACTCAGCCTGAAACAGAAAACGCTTATCTACTATCTCTCGGAAGCTGCGTTACAAGGACGGGATATCCTGTTCGACCAAAATGGCAAATACAACCTACGTATCCGCAAAATGCTGGAAACCGTCTATACCGACTATCAAGGAGACCGGGAAAGTGCAGACTTCAAAGCGCTGACTGTTTACCTGAAACGGATTTGGTTCAGCAACGGCATTCATCACCATTATGGTTCTGAGAAATTCATACCCGGATTCCCGGCAGACTTTCTGAAAACAGCCTTGAAGCAGGTTGATGCTGATAAACTGCCATTGGCTGACGGACAAAGTGTAGAAGCTTTGTGTAACGAATTGTTTCCGGTATTGTTCGACCCATCGATCATGCCCACACGAGTTAACCAAAAAGACGGGGAAGACCTGGTGCTGACTTCGGCCAGCAATTACTATGGCGACGGAGTGACCCAGGCAGAGGCCGAACAGTTTTATAACGCGATGAAAGATCCTTCCGACCCTCATCCTGTAATGTTTGGCATGAACAGCCGGCTTGTACGCAACGACAAAGGAACGTTAGAAGAAAAAGTGTGGAAAGCGGGCGGATTGTATGGCACAGCAATTCAAAAAATCATCTATTGGTTGGATAAAGCCATCCCGTATGCCGAAACCGCCGAGCAAAAGGCGACACTCGAAAAACTCATCCAATTCTACCGAGACGGAGATCTGAAAACATTCGACGCATATAACATTCTTTGGTTGAAAGACGTCAATGGCGTAGTTGACTTTACGAACTGCTTCACGGAATCTTATGGTGACCCGTTGGGCATGAAAGCCAGTTGGGAGGCGATTGTAAACTTCAAAGACCTGGAAGCTACCAAACGCACCGAACAACTGAGCCTGAACGCCCAATGGTTTGAAGACAACTCGCCGGTAGACGCCCGTTTTAAGAAAGATAAATGTAAGGGTATCTCCGCAAAAGTGATCACTGCGGCAATCTTGGGCGGAGACCTGTACCCGGCTACCGCGATTGGTATCAACCTGCCCAATTCCAACTGGATCAGAAAGGAATACGGATCGAAAAGTGTGACCATCGGTAATCTGACCGATGCTTACAACAAAGCGTCGCACGGTAGCGGCATGGAGCAGGAATTTGTGATCGATGATGAAACAAGACGATTGCTCGACACCTACGGAGACCGTTGTGACGACCTGCATACCGACCTGCACGAATGCTTGGGGCACGGCAGTGGCAAGTTGCTTCCCGGCGTAGATCCCGACACATTGAAAGCCTACGGATCGACCATCGAAGAGGCACGTGCCGATTTGTTCGGATTGTATTACATTGCGGATGAAAAGTTGGTAGAACTGGGACTGACCCCCAACAAAGAAGCTTATATGGCTCCCTATTACCAGTATATGATGAACGGATTGATGACTCAACTGGTACGTATCAATCCGGGAAATAACATTGAGGAAGCACATATGCGCAACCGTGCCCTGATAGCTCGCTGGGTCTACGAACACGGAAAGGCCGACAAGGTGGTAGAACTGGTTAAACGCGACGGAAAGACCTATGTGCGTGTAAATGATTATCCGGCGCTACGCAGCTTGTTTGGGAAATTATTGGCCGAGGTTCAACGTATCAAGAGCGAAGGTGATTATGAAGCCGCCAGAAACCTGGTTGAAACTTATGCTGTACGCGTTGACCAAGAACTGCATCAGGAGATATTAACACGTTACAAACGACTGAATTTATCTCCTTATAAAGGCTTTATCAATCCGGTGTATGAAGCACATAAGGACGAACAAGGCCATATTACCGACGTGACACTCCGCTACGACGAGGCTTACGACCAACAGATGTTGCGTTATAGCCGTGACTATGCAACCCTGCCTTATATCAACGAATAAAAAGAATGGACACACACGAAGAGATCAAACAACTGAAGCTCCGTTTCCGTGGATTGATGAACGGAGTTGTCAGCAGCTCAATGCGCGATAAGGGAGTAAACTACCGCGTAAACTTTGGAGTAGAGCTATTGCGACTGAAAGAAATAGCTGCTGAGATGACACCTAATCATGAACTGGCCCAAGCTCTATGGAAAGAAGATGTACGGGAATGTCGTATCCTGGCCGGCCTCTTGCAACCGGCAGACTCGTTCTTACCCGAAATAGCGGATATATGGGTGGAACGGATACGGTATGCCGAAGAAGCCGAATGCACGGTCATGAACTTATTTTGTCGCTTACCTTACGCCTCGGAGAAAGCATTCCAATGGATAGCCGATGACCGCGAATGGTTTCAGGTATGCGGATACCTGATCTTAGCCCGCTTATTTATGGAAGGAAAAAGGTGTAATGCCAGAGCCGAAGACGAATTTCTGGATCAAGCCTCAACAGCACTCCATTCCTCTCAACCGTCTGTCAGTAAAGCGGCACAAAAAGCATTGATCAAGTTCATGGAACTAGGCCAAGAAGAAGAAAAACGAGTACAGCAATTACTAGCGTGTCATACCAATAATCCCGACCCAACCACAGAGTAGACAGGTGTACTTACATATATTCAATCCCGACCACGATGAGTCGTTAGCCCATCCAGGCCCGGATCATCACCCCTCAAAAGCAGCCCGTGGTATGGCACGCGATTTGGCGGCATTACCCATTTGGTATGCTCAACCGGGGGATCTTGTCATGTTACCATCTACGAATGCCATCGAGAAATGGTTGAAAGAGGTAGAGACATTGTTGCCTTCCGTTCAACTATACAGGAATGGGCAATCACTTCCTCCGATCGACGGAATAGAACCCTGGGGATGGGATCATGCACTACATAGGAATTGTCTGAAAAGTTTTCCGAATATCGAGCTGCCCACCGTATCAGTATTGGATGATATACGCTCATTATCCTCTCGCCGTACAGCTGTAGAAATCTTAAGGAATCTCCGGGAAGAGATAGCTGTGTCCGCCTATAAAGATGCCTTTTGCGGCCGTTCCTGGTGGGTTGACAATCAAAGTCAAGCACGTCCACTCATCACAGCATATCCGGAGGGAATCATTAAGGCTCCCTGGTCGGGAAGCGGACGAGGCCTTTATCGCACATCTGGCCGCTTCGAACCACCTGTTCCCCAATGGTGTATCCGTCTGTTGTCCTCTCAAGGGGGATTTTCTTTCGAGCCTTTTTACGGTAAAAAGACAGACTTCGCCTTCGAATTTTATGCCGATGGTGGTGGAAACATACATTACACAGGACTTTCTCTATTCTTCTCCTCGCCCAACGGCGCTTATGCAGGTAACCGCATTGCAACCCAACAATGGTTAACGACCTTATTATCCGCAGACATCGACATCAACCTGCTGCCTTATCTGCAACAACTCTGCGAAAAGCATCTTGCCGCAATCCTAGGAAAACGCTACCGCGGATATTTAGGCATAGACATGATGTTATGCCAGACAGACAAATCGTATCCCTGTATCCATCCTTGTGTTGAGATGAACCTACGTCGCACAATGGGATATGTGGCTCTACGGTTAGCGCGATTGGTTCATCCCGAAAGTGAGGGCTCTTTCCTGTTTGACTTTGACAGCGATTCCAGCCTATTGGCAGCCCGCTCCCAAGCCCGGGCCGCGTCCTATCCACAAACATTGAAAGACGGTCTTTTAGCAGAAGGATACCTGCCGCTCACTCCCATTGACGGACAAACGCATTTTCATGCTTATCTACTAGTAAACAAGATACACTAAGCTTTTCTTTCCCGTTTTTCACATCGAAAAACCCTTCTCGCATAAAGTCCATCTAGCAAAAAAGATGTAAGTTTGCAGGTTCAAACCGACTTACACCGGCAACGTTATGAACCAAGAACAAATTACAGCCAACAAAACGGCTTTTATAGCTTTATGCCAACAGCACATTCGTCGCGACGGACTGACTGAGTTGCTTGACTACCTGGAACAAAGCGATTTTTATACGGCACCTTCGTCCAAAGGCTACCACCTGAATGAAGACGGCGGACTATGCCTTCATTCTATGAACGTCTTCCACACTGCATACGCCATCTACAACCAGGTCATAGCCCCGGCCATCCAAAGTGGAGAGTCACCTTTTACCGAACCTGTATCCGCCGAAAGCATCGCTATCGCCACATTGTTTCATGACCTGTGCAAAGTAAACATTTATCACAAGTCTGAACGTTGGAAAAAAGACGAACAAGGACGGTGGATCAGTTATCCGGGTTATGAAATCAAAGACAATTTTCCTTTTGGACATGGCGAGAAATCCTGCATCATGCTAAGCTGGTTTTTAAAGCTCCGGCAAGAAGAACTGTTAGCCATCAGGTGGCACATGGGAATGTTCGAAATCACCGAAAGCGGAAGCAGCACACGTTTTGCCTACCGAGAAGCCATGGGACGCTCCCCGCTGGTCAGTCTGCTGCAAGTGGCCGACATGACGGCATCCAACTGTTTAGAAAAGACTACAAACCATTAATCCTGCTATATGAAACGTTTGAATGAACTGAAAACCCACTTTGGTATCCAATGGAAACGCCATACAAGTGTTCGGTTCGGAGGACTCGACATTTTACGTCACATAGGTCCCGGACTGCTTGTCACGGTGGGCTTTATCGATCCGGGAAACTGGGCTTCTAACTTTGCCGCCGGTTCCGAATTCGGCTACACGCTGTTATGGGTCGTTACCTTGTCCACCATCATGCTCATTGTCTTGCAGCACAATGTTGCCCACCTCGGTATCGCCACCGGACTCTGTTTGTCCGAGGCCACTACCCGGCACACTCCCAAATGGTTGTCGCGCCCTATTCTGCTTAGCGCCATGGCCGCCTCGGTCTCCACATCGTTAGCTGAAATCCTAGGT
The DNA here is from genome assembly GCA_902477365.1 of uncultured Prevotellaceae bacterium. GTDB lineage: Bacteria > Bacteroidota > Bacteroidia > Bacteroidales > Bacteroidaceae > Alloprevotella. Next base: position 1,589 of record CABSGW010000087.1, on the reverse strand, counting down.
GCGGCCATCGCCCTGCAAATGCTGTTCGATATCCCGATTGGTGTCGGTTCTGCTATCACAACGCTGGTGATTATAGGCCTGCTATTCACCAATTCATACAGTAAAATAGAGCGGGGAATCATCGCTTTTGTATCTATCATCGGACTCTCTTTCCTATACGAGCTGACCTTGGTGGACGTAGACTGGGGACTGGCAGCAATCGGAGCCGTAAAACCATCTATTCCCGAAGGCAGTTTGCTTATCATCATGAGTGTGTTGGGAGCTGTCGTCATGCCGCATAACTTATACCTTCATTCCGAAGTGATCCAAAGTCGGCAAATCCAGTCACAAGGTGAAGGCGAAATACGCAAGGCACTGAAATACGAGTTTTACGACACGCTGCTTGCCATGACCATTGGATGGGCCATCAATTCCGCCATGATCGTATTGGCCGCCGCAACATTTTTCAAGACAGGCACACCGGTCGAAGAACTGGGACAGGCGCAGCTGCTGCTCCAGCCCCTGTTGGGAGGTTCTGCCGGGGTCATCTTTGCCGTAGCCCTCTTACTGGCCGGAATCGCGTCTACCGTCACCAGCGGAATGGCTGCCGGAAGTATCTTTGCCGGCATGTTCGACGAACCTTACGACATTCGCGACTTCCATTCCCGCATCGGAGTCTTGCTCTCCTTAGGACTGGGTTTCCTCATCATCCTTTTCATTGGCGACCCATTCAAGGGCCTCATCATCTCACAAGCCGTACTGAGTTTGCAGTTGCCCTTCACCGTCTTTTCTCAAGTAGGACTTACCTCCTCCAAACGGGTCATGGGAGCTTACGCCAACAGCCGCACCACCACTTGGCTGCTCTATGCCATAGCCACACTGGTAACGGTACTCAATCTGTATTTACTCACGCAGTTATAATTGCGTATCCATACGTACAAGGGAATAATGCCACAAACATTATTCCCTTTTTTATAACCCTATTTTGCCATGTTTACCTAGCAAAATAGCCGCACAACCTGAAATAAATCAAAGAAATCATTAAGATTTGCAGTAATCGCTTCTCCGCTTTTCCGGCTTGAATTATTTTTGCACGCGAAAAAATTGTACTCATTACAATTCGCTCAACTTTGATTTTGCAGGCACAGCCTGTTCCTTATTCACAACTTTATAACTTAACGGATATGATTAGACATTACTTCAAATTGTTATGCCTGTTCATAATGGCGCAAATAAGTGTATTGGCTCATGCCTCCCACGTCACGCCCGAACAAGCCAAGCAGCTGGCCATGCGCTTTTTCGGACAAACACGTGCGGCATCCCCCACCGGGGCTGCCGACATACAGCTAGCCTATACGGCTTCCACGTCCATGCGCACACAACAGGCCGCCTACTATGTTTTCAATGTAGCCAACAACGGCGGTTTCATCATCATCGCCGCTGACGACCGCGTACAACCTATCTTGGGATATGCCGACTCAGGAGCTTTCGACTATCAAAGCCTTCCCGATGCCATGCGCTGGATCATGACCGGCTACCAACGTCAAATAGAAGCCGTGTAGGCTCGGCGATGGGCGCCTTACCACCTTTCGGTGGTAGGTTTCCCATAG
>CABSGW010000086.1 GCA_902477365.1 uncultured Prevotellaceae bacterium | reverse complement strand
AACGGGGGACTATACCCGTATGTACCTTACGTTCGTCCGCATAGTCAAACAACTGCTTGCGGAAAGAAATCAATAAAATCTTTGGAATCAGGAAAGACGTGATACCCAGGCTGCAAAGGAAAGCAGCCAAAATCTGATAAAGCCAACCATTCATAACAACGCTATTTGTTTATACTATTTTCTATCTTCTCAATAAATGCTTGTATGTCCACACACGTAACCCATTCGGCATCAAACGAACCGTACCCCGGATCAGTACATTTTTCAACAATTCCGGTAACGTCAGGAAACCGACCTTATAGAAACTCCATTGTGCGCGAATATCCTCCTTGGCATAACGCCATCCACCGCGACGTTTCAATACATCCGGTGAAAAGCGAAACCACAATAAACTAGCTTGAATATTATAAAAAACACTGCCGGCAAGTAACATCTTCACCCACAGGTAAGAATCTTCCGGAAATCCCTGATATCCTCCTACTGCCAACACTTTACTTTTCCGATACATCACGGTGGGATGGTTCACAGGGCAACGTCCCTTAGCATAACGCAAAATATCCGTATGCAATTCCGGCAAACGACGCTGTGAACGGATGTTTGTAATTTCATTTTCAAATTCATCAATCCAAGTACTGCAAACATCCACGTCCGGATGTATCTCAAATACCTGCAATTGCTTTTCAAACCGATCCGGCTTGCAGACATCGTCCGTGTCCATCCTGGCCACCAACTCGTGAGAACAGTGCTTCAAACCCTCGTTCAGGGCACGACCCAAACCAACATTCACAGGTAATGGAACAACCTTCAACTCCGGGTGTTCAGCCACAAAACAGGCTATGACCTCTTCCAGTTCTATGGTTAGAGGCCCATCCTTTACCAGAACCACCTCATCGGGTGGAACGGTCTGCTTAAATACGCTGGCTAAACTTTCTGAGAAAAAAGAAGACTGTTCCCGTCGGTAAACCGACATGAGAACAGAAAAATGCATAACAAATAAAATAAAAAATTATGGACAGTAAGGAAAATAATAAAAATCTCCCCCTTTTTCAGCGGAGTTCCTTCAACGCGTCAATCAAACATCGGTTATCCTCTTTTGTTCTGACTGCTAAACGTATATAATGTCGAATCTTAGTATCTGTCCTTACACCGTAATTCTTGACCAAAATATTAAATTGGTTCAATAATGTAACAGCCAATTGCTTTGCAGTATAAGGGGATAATACTTCACAAAGCAAATAATTCGATTCAGAAGGTATGACGCGCAAAAAAGGAATGGTTTGCAATGAAACATACAAAGACTCTCTCTCTTCTTGATTTCTTTTGCAGGCACGTTCATAATCCGATTCATATTTGCCATAGATCTGCATATAAAATTCCGCAAAGCTATTGAACTTCCGCATTGAGTTCTTTTTCCGTATCCAAGTGATCAGTTCCATATCAGATGAAGCCAAAATGCCAAGTTGCAAACCTGGTATACCATCAGTTTGAGAGATCTTCTTAGCAACAACCATGTGAGGATATTGCTCCAATAAATCATTGTGTAGCAACGTACTGGTTGTAATATCATACGTAAAAGACATAAATGACTCATCAACAATCAACCGTATATGCTGCTTTTCACACCAACCAGCCAAAGTACACAATTCTTCTAAACTTATAAAATTCCCCGCTAAATCATCAGGGTTCATCAGCAATAAGGTTGAGATGGGATTGCTACTGAAATAAGTTATCAACTCATCCACCGAATACTTGAAATTAGGATTGGTCGGGACAAAAAAACGCAAAGATTCACGATCGTTATAAAAAGGGCATTCCATATCGGGATGACCTATAACTCCTATGTCACCTTTGGAGTTTTCCATCAAGACCTCAATAGACTCTGTAAGCTCATTAACAGGGACAATATAATCTTGAGAAACATCAAAGTACTTACCAGCCAATAACGTATTTACATTCAAGTGTGAAGAGGCTGTAGTTAATAATATATTGAAATTAGCCCGTAATTCATCCAGCATACGTCCCGAAGGGAAATAGGCACTTACAGGTTCACCAAAGTTCAATAACCCCGGAAATCTCCAATAACCTCCCTCCCGTTGCCTATATTTATTGAATCTGGTCTCACCTTCTGCAAAAAGAGCTTCCGCTATATCCAAATCTTGGATATCATCTATCTCATACCACTTCTCACCTCCTATGGGTAATGCCTTTAATTCCGATTTATCTAAAAATGTAATGACTCTCAAGACCTGTTCGTAGTATTCATTATTTCCTAAAGCTTTACAATAGGCATCCAAGAACGGAACGTATTTCTGGGTGGAAAATGCTTTACTGAATTTGTAAATATTCACCGTTTTGTAGTATGAACCAACATCGCTGTATTTGAAAGCTTTCTTTGGAACAAAATTGATGATGTTATTGTCATCGTCAATACGTACCATTGTGCCATCCATCCATGTCTCATATTTAGCAACCAGGGCTAAGTTCGGGTATGGATTCTCTACTATCAAGGAAAACAATTTTTCCTCAAATATCAAGTCCGATTCTATCAACAATGTATCATCTTCCTGTAAATATTTTTTAGCCAATGCCAGTGAATAGATATTGTTTGTTTTATCGTAAACAGGATTCGATACATATTCTATCTGTATCCTGCGTTTATATCGTACGTCAATATAAGATTGTAATTTTTCTCCTTCATAACCTATAACAAAAACAATACGGTTCAAATTCAACGAACAAAGTTGTTCCAATAAACGGTCTACCAAGGGTATGCCATTTACTTCAACCATACATTTTGTATTCTTCTTGGTCAGTTCTCCCAAACGGCGTCCCATGCCGGCCGCTAAAATAATTGCTTGCATGCTATGTATTTTTAATATTTTCCAAAATCAACCTCCGAAATGTGATAAGCACGTTTCTCTTCTGGAGGCAACGTCATATAATCTCCAAAAATTCTCGTTAAGTAGGCATCATAGTTTTCAGGAACGGGCAATTCTGTGTCCTCATAAGTCACGTATCGTGGAACGCCATACATGTTAAAAGGGAGAATGGCATTTCTCAAACGGGTCGATTCCCAAAAAGAACCAATGAAAGCCGTATGTTTTCCATTATATTTTGTAGTCTGATACAAACACCATCTTCGTATGAACGGAATATCCAACAGACAGGTCATTGACATGATCAGTTTCTTATGGAAGGATGCGCTTTTATACCCTCTTTTCCTTAATGTATATGCATTATAAAACTTTCCACATACATATTGCCAAACTTGTATGGGCCGAGTGTTCGAAACATGGTCCAGTTTGAACACATCCACCCAAATGCCATCGCACCCCTTGGGAGTTCCCGGATATTCTTCCTTATCTTTTACGAACGTATTTCTTAAACGAATCTTAGAATACATCATCGGCCAGTCAACACCTCCTTCCTGAATATAATATTGGGAGGGATCAAGCTCTTTCCGACAAGCCCGTATAAAACGTTCATAGTGTTCTGCGGTCAGCATAATATCAAAATCATCATCCCAAGGAATGAATCCTTTATGGCGGATAGCGCCAATAGCATTGCCGCCGTTCAAATAATAAGGTATGCCATGTTTACGGCATAGGCGGTCAAGATCCTTTGCGATAAGCAAAAGAACACACTGTAAATGTTCTAAATCAGTCATTGTAAAAATGGATAAAAGTCTCTCTCTTAAAACATCCCAACTACCCAAGAAGAAAGACTCAACAAAAAGTATTTATTAGAATTAGGACTTACGTCCATATCAAAAAAATATAGTCAGATTCAATGCCAAAACTGCTCATAGAGCTGAACATACCCATCTGACATATTCTGAGCAGAAAAAGTTTTTCGGGCCATTTCTCCCAACACAGCCTTATCTAATTGGAGCTGTTGCGACTTGACAATAGCTTGTTTCAAGCCCTCCTTGTCATCTACTTTAAATTGTAAGACCTGCAAGGCTGGAAGCATCTCTGTAAATTCTTGAAATGGTTGAATATCAGAACCTATCACAGGAACATTTACCATCAACGATTCTACATAATTCAATCCAAAACCCTCTGAACGGGAAGCACAAATACTATAATCGGCTATTTGCATGTATTCCGCCACATTCATCTGATACCCCTTAAACTGAATAAAAGGATATTCCTGAGCCATCTGCATACATTCCTTCATTAAATCCCCTATCCCGAAAAATAAAACTAAAGTTGGCTCAGACAATTGTTTTTGAAAATACAATTCAATAAATGATTGTACCACAATCAACGGATTTTTTCTAACAGACAAAGCACCCACTATAACATAAATTCTACAGCCTTCCGGTATATTCAATTCCCTTTTTTTCTGAATAATCTGTTCCTGAGAAAGAGGACTAAATTGCCTGATATCACAGCCATTATAAACAACAGTTATTTTACGTTCACCTAAGATTGGCAAATAAGCCCTTTTCACGGTATGGGATATGGCCGCACAATGATCCATTTTCCGTAAAGCACGTAAATAGCGTCTTATCATATATCCACCAACTATTCGCCCTTTCGAAAAAATGAAATCTTCCTGACAAACACAATGCAATGTTTCTATCCGTTTCCATTCCCGTAAATAAGACGCTACTAAAACCGGATGATAACCATGTGTATGAATCACATCTGGTTGGATCTTTCTCATTAAATTATTTACTTGCTTAGCTATAGATTTTGTACATAATTCTAAACGGATAAAAGAACAGGACAACGAAATAACCTTCACACCAAGTTCTTTAAAACGTGCTGTTATAGAACGTTCTAGATCATCTTCCAAAAATTTGACTATATAAACCCGATAATGAGACTGATCCAAATGAGAAATAATATCATACAGGACATTGACAGGACCAGCTTTGCGGAGGGAATTGACTAAATACACAATTGTTCTCAATTGTAATTTTGATTCTAAATTAGAATGCTGTTTTCTATACATATATAAATTTTCTATTTCCATTACATAAAAACAAAATGAATTTTAACCTCTCAAAATTCATTACAAGCCAATCAACAACACATTCCTATTTGCTATCATTCAAATAATGTAAGATTCATCTCATACGGAGTCCCCCAGCTGGCTTTCAATGAAAAAGCAACAAAACAGGCTGAAAATAAGAGATAGGTTATCAAACGTACCTGTGCATTTTGATGCCGTACGCAAATATAAGGAATCAACAAAGTAACATACATGAAGAAATATTCATAAAGTCTACGATATACTTGAAACGTCATAAACATATTGTAGACAATAACGGAAGTAATAAAAAGGTTCAGCAGGAAATTCTTATATAGAAAATATTCCTTATTTTTATCTCGCATCTTTTCACAAATAATTATCAGTAAAACTGCAATTATATTCAATGTATATTTGTATAATCCAGATGCAATACCATTGTCTATACTGTCTACATCATAACCATAAGTTCGTCGAGATTCTGACAAACCAATAAAACCCTGTACCAGTGAACGAATTCCTTCCATAAAAATATTCATCAATGCTTCCCCAAACAGAAAGCTGACCAATAATCCGATCCATAATATTTTTTTCCTTTTTACACTGTATAATAAGGGGATGACAAGCGAAACAATAGCAGAAACATGAAACTGCAAAGCGATCATTACAACAACACAAAACCATTTCCATTTTTTTTCTAGAACTAAATACGTACCAGCAAAGACAATAGACATTGCAACATATTGCCGTACAACATTCATGGAAGTTGCGAACAAAATTGTAATAAGGAAAAACAGCCAGGACAATGAGATGCTTTTTGATAATTTCCAAAAACCGTACTGAAACCCAACTAAAATAACTAAAGATGTTACCAAACACCACCCCACAAAAGAAAAATGAAAAGAATGAAGTAATTGCGCTAAAGGAAACCACACAGGCTCTATCGAGTGTAAATAATAATTATTCAAATTCTCATACATCATTTTATAGGTAAAGAAATCAATTCCTACACTATCCCGAAAACCTGAAAAACAAATTAACACAACTACCGATATCGTTACAAGTTTCATTGGTGGATCATTGTTCCATTTAAAGAACAAAAAAGAAAACCATATATAGGAAGCTACAAAAAAAAGAACCATAATCAGGTGGAATGAAATATTTTAATAAATAAAAAACTGGCTTGTACGGGAAAAAGGAATATACAGCTTAACTAAATAGAAAAAACAGTAAAACTTAAAAAAAGAATCTCACTTGATTTGTATGATACATTTAAATATTAAACCTCTTGGGCATTAGATCATAAGATTTAATTTGAAGAATTATATGCAGGTATTCTATATCGTGTCCCTATAACGAAATACGGTCGATAATCTGGCTTTCATATTCAACGGATTTCATTTCAATTACATTTTTCCCTCCAGGCACCTCACTAATATATTTCCCTGTTACAGCGACTTTTTTTGTTGCCTTTAACCTATACCATTCGTATTCTATATCCATATGTCCAAAATCTATTGCCCAATATCCCCTTTTACACAAGTCGTAAGTCAACACTGTTGCCGTCATTCCTAAAGCGACTAAAACAAGTTTGTTCTTGGGTATTTGAATGGCTCTATTCAATATCTTTTCATACACGGAGAAAGCATCTTCAGCAGGGCATAAAATACGCTGAACAGACTTTGTTTTAGCAAACAAATCATTTGAAACACCAATTCTACTTTTTTCTCCTTCAATAATGCAAATTTCCTGCTCCTCCCATAATGCCTTTAATTTTTTCAGGATGTCGGGACATATCGCCTTATCTGCATAGTCCATATAAAAACGCGTAATTAAAGCATCTCCATAGATTTGTTTTGGATGTAATAAGGTCAACAACATGTCGGAATTATGAGCTGCAACATATATCCATGGACGACGAAAACAGTCCTTTAAAAGTTTAGTTGTTTTAAGCGCATATGGCATACAAACCAAATGGTTATTCATTTTACTTGCCGCCACTTCCCGTAAACGTAGTTGTAACCTTGAATCCGGTTTCTGAAATTTATTACCACGTCCACGCATAACACTAAATTCGCCATCACCATAACGCGAAACAGACAGCCGCTGTTGCTTTATTAAGTCCAATGTCTCCACTGAATTTAAAATCTGTAGTTTTGATAACCTTTTTCGATTGTATAAATAATAGGCAATAATTTCTTTTATGCACTTTAGACCATAAAAAGGGTTTTTAATAAACTTCAAGTAATTCATAACCGTTTTGAATTATTGTATTAAGAGTAATTATTTATGGGTAATAGCCTTGTTTAAGCTACTTTGGCAATTTTAGTATATTTTGTATTGGCCGATACGTCACATAAGCAGCAAACAACAGGGATAAACGAATCAAAAAAATACGTTTATGAGCTCGGATTGCAATACGGGCATAATAACGGAATTTCGAACGGAACGTCCTTGATGAGCACTGTGACGAATTACAAGCATGTAACACGATACTATATGCCAAATAAGGAGCAACCTTATGAAATATATCCGAAGGCAATTCTGCATGAAACAATTGAAATAATTTTATATTTGTTTCTACAGAACGATTCATAACAAGAGAATTCACATTTACATTTTGCTCATAATGATAAAAAGCTAAAGGAAGATAAGCTATTTTAATATCATTTTTAATTAATCGAATATTAAAAATCAGATCTTCACAATAACTAAAGTCCAATGGAAATTTAACATCATTATCAACATAACAAGTTCTTCGTATAAGCTTATTCCAACAACTACCATGCAATTGTTGAAATAATTCACAAATCATAGCCTTATAATTCAAGGATATGGGTTTTTGCTTTATATAGGTGGTTTTATTTTCATTTTCTATATAAAAATCGCAAATTACCATATCTGCATCATCTTCTTTTGCCTTTCGGTAAAGTTCCTCCAACATATTGTTTTCTACCCAATCATCCGGATCTGCATGAATGGTATATTCTCCCCGTGCGTTATCTATTCCACACTGGCGGGCAGAACTCACCCCTCCATTCTCTTTATGGATAACCTTTATCCGACTGTCTTTCTTTGCATATTCATCACATATCTCTCCCGAACGGTCGGGACTACCATCATCCACCAGAATTATTTCAAAATTGGTAAAAGTCTGCGCCAGCAAACTATCCACACATTTGTGTAAATAGTTCTCAGCCTTATATACCGGAACAATCACGGAGATTTGGGGATTTTCCATCATTTTTCGTGTTGTATTTTTTTGTTTATGAATGCCGTAACCTTTTCATGGATGAACCAGCGTTCATCCTTTCTGAGTCCGAAAACAATCAATATGATCATTGTACAGACCAAACATAATGTACCGTTGAGCAACAAACCAGTCCAGCTGGAGGCGGTATATTGGTACAAGTACCAACCAGCCGGTAATAACGGTAAACATACCTTTGCTATCGGCCAAAGTACCTCGGTGATATATTTGCGTTTTGCCAGCCTGACACGTGGATATACAATCCAAACCCGAACCAACTGGGTTACGGTCTCGATAACCAAGTAGACAATGAACACGGATTCGGGAGAGATATGTGCGTATTTAAGCAGTAAGTAAGCGATAGGAATTACCATCAACAACATCGAACCTTCTATCAACTGGAATTTCTTTAAATCACCCGTAGCGTGTATGGCCATTATGGTTGGCTGGCTTAATGCGTAATTCATACAGGCCAGCACCATCAGCCGGGTGAAAGCCACCGTATGTGCAGGCACCTCACCCAGCCAGAGTTGTAAGATGTATTCGGTATTGACTAGAAGGGGAAAAGATATCAACAGGATCAGGAAAAAGGAATAACGCGAACTGACCAGAATCAATTTGTGCATATAAACCAGGTTGTCTTGCGCATACGACTTTACGATTTGTGGGCGTACAGCCATCTGAAAGTTCGAAAAGAATTGGTTGACAGCAGCCTGTACCTGTACGGCAAATCCCCTTGCGGCATTCACCGCCGGCCCGAAAAAGAGGTTCAACAGAATGTTTATCCCTTGCGTATAACCGATTACGGCCAGATTTCCGTTCAGTGTCCAGCCTGTATAGACAAACATTTTACGCGAAAGCTCCTTGTTCCACATCCAACGGGAATCGGTTTCCGGGAAATGGCGGTTACAATACAACGTGTAAACCAGTCGGACGACAACTTGTACAACCAACAATAACACCGCATACGTGGCCAGCCGGTCAAACACACTCCACGCCAATGAAATGACCACTAACAATTTTGCTATGGTCTCGAAAATGGAAATATAGGCAAATGCCCCCATACGTTCATGAGCGATGATGAGTGCGTTGTAAGGTGCGCTTATAATCGAGACAATGAAAGTCAGGACCGAACACTGGTACACCCACAACGCAGCCATCATACGTTCGGGAGGTATTACCAGTTTCTGCATGACAAACCACAGGCCGATGGTTTCAGCCAACAGCAGAATGATGCCGGCCAGCACATAATGAATACTGGCCGCACAGCGGAAGACGGTTTTTACATTCCCGTCCTTGCCCCGTCCCAACTCAAAAGTAATGAACCGGGAGGTAGCCCCGCTTAATGAGCCGCTCATAAATCCCAACATGGATACGACACCTCCTACCACGCTGTAGATACCGAAATCCGTTACACCGAGCATTTGAAGAATGACACGGGAGGTATAAAGGGTTACGGCCATCAGGAATATCATCCTGATGTAAAGCAATGCCGTATTCTTGGCGATCCGTTTGTTATTTTCTGAAGTTGTAGACATTCTTATTCACTTAGCATATCTTCTTCCGCTTCCTCCCGGAGCAGTTCCAGCGTATCGTATAACTCCTGTTCTTCT
>CABSGW010000085.1 GCA_902477365.1 uncultured Prevotellaceae bacterium | reverse complement strand
AAAGGGGTGCATACAGCCTACATTACAGCAACAGGAAGGTCTTTCTTATCCTTCCGACAGACCTGACCGGAATAACGGACTGGGCTGGTCGGAGAAAAAAGAACGCGGGGATCGCGAAACGAACTGGGCATCTCGTTAAAAGAAGCAGAGAAGACTGCAAAACACATTAGATGCGGGCCAGCAACCGGTAATTGTACCCAGAGATTTGGCCGAAATATGAAAAAGAGGTAGCTTTGCAGGGTATGCTCATGGAATCACGCGCCATTGTGTTGCGCACACTCAAATATAACGACCGCTCCAACATTGTCGAAGTTTTTTCGCATGAGGCCGGTCCGGTCTCGTTTTTAGTAAACGTGCCCAAATCATCGCGTGCGGCCGTAAAAAATGTATTGTTCCGCCCCATGGCGCTACTGGAGCTAACCTGGAACCACCGGCAGACAGCCACCCTGCAACGGGTGAAAGGGGTAAAATGTTATGCCCCTTTCAACTCCATCCCCTACGATCCTTATAAGACAGCCATGGCGCTCTTCCTGGCAGAATTTCTGCACCATGCCTTACGCGAGGAACGTGAAAGCGGATTGTTGTTCGACTATATAGAATCGTCCGTTTTATGGCTGGATGCCCGTAAACAGGCTTACGCTAATTTTCATCTGGTATTTTTGATGCGGCTGTCTCGTTTTCTCGGTTTTTTCCCCAACATGCAGGATGCCAGAGAGGGAGCTTATTTTGACATGCAGAACAGTTGTTTCACCTCTCAGCCCCCCCTGCACGAACACTATGTACAACCCACCGAAGCCATCCACCTGCCGACGCTCATGCGTATGGGATATGCAACGATGCACCTGTTCGCGCTGTCGCACACGGAGCGTAACCGGTTACTGACATTCATCAATGACTATTACCGGTTGCACATCCCTTCCTTCCCTACCCTGAAATCGCTGGACGTGTTGCAAGCAGTCTTCGGTTAGACCTGACCGGTCTGCAAGGTGAATGTGCCTTCCAGGCGGATATCCTCGGACGAAGCACCTATCATCACTTTAAAATCGCCCGGCTCTACGGTAAACCGGTTATTCTTGTCCCACAGTCCCAGATCCTGAGCATGGAGTTGGAAACAAACCTCTTTTTCCTCCCCGGGATTCAACGTGATACGTTCAAAACCACGTAATACCTTGGTATAAGTTGTCACACTGCTCACCTCGTCCCGCAAATAAAGTTGCACCACTTCATCGCCTTTCCGGTTACCGGTGTTCTTCACTTTGCAGGTTACGCTCCCCATTAGTCCCTGCACACGTGGCGACACGTTCAGTTGGCTGTAAGAAAAAGAGGTATAGCTAAGGCCGTAGCCGAACGGATAAAGTGCTCCATAAACGGAAGTACTGGCCGGAACGTTTGACCCGGGTTTGAAGGGAAAGGCAAACGGTATCTGTCCGACCGACTTTGGAAACGTCACAGCCAGTTTGCCTCCGGGATTGTAATCGCCAAAAAGTACCTCGGCCACGGCTTGCCCCAAAAACTCTCCCGGAAACCAGGCGTGCACAATGGCGGGTACATGGGCATTTGCATAGTTGATGGTAGACGCCCGCCCATCCAACATAACCAGTACCACGGGTTTGCCCGTTGCCAACACAGCTTTCAACAGTTCCTCCTGCCGGCCGGGAAGGTTCAGGCTGGTACGCGAACGATCCTCGCGCACGGTCAACTCGTTGCCACCCAACACCAGCACCGTTACATCTGCCTGCCGCGAAGTTTCGACAGCCTTATCCATCAAACGGATCTCTTCCTCGGTCTTCGGGAATTCCATCAGTTCGCTTTCCGGGAAATGCGGGTCTACGATGTCACAGCCTTTCTCGTACACAACACGTGTACCGGGTAACAGCTCAGCGATACCTTCGTACACCGTCTTCACCGGAGCATTGGCCGGCCCATAACGACAGATCAACTGTTTGCGTTCGTGGGCATTCGGTCCTATCACCGCCACGCTACGCACGGTTTTAGATAAAGGCAACAGTTTTTTTTCGTTTTTCAGCAGCACGATAGACTGGCGTGCGGCATCCAACGCAACGGCACGGTGTTCCGGGCAATGCACAATCTTTTCGGCCTGACGTCCATCGCCCCGATAAGGATCGTCGAACAGGCCCAACCAAAACTTGACACGAAGAATTTCAGCCACACGCAGGTCGATAGTCTCCATCGCTATTTTACCCGCTTTCACGGCACGGCGCAACGGCAGGATGTAGTCTGCGGGGGGAGTGAAATGAGTGCGTACATTCAAACCGGCCTGAACACACTGGGCAATACCGTCTTCATAGGAGGTCGCGGTGCGGTGTTTACCCGACACAAACTCAACCGCCTCGCTATCCGATACCACATATCCCTTGAAGCCCCATTCACGACGCAAAATCTCTGTCAGGAAATGGAAACTGGCACTGATCGGTTCACCGTCATAATCGTTGTACGAACTCATCACACCCAAAGCCCCGGCCTCCTGAAAAGCAACACGGAAGGGTTCTAAGTAGAGTGTCCGCATCTCACGCGGAGCAACGTGCGGATCGGTACGGGTCTGTCCGTCGCGTCCCCCAACAGGTACACTGTAAACGGCAAAGTGCTTAGGCGTAGCCACCAAACGATGTTGCTGGAGGGTCAGGATCATTTGTTTGCCCAACTGCCCCACCAAATAAGGGTCTTCCCCATAGGTCTCGACGCAGCGTCCCCAACGCGGGTCTTGCGCAATATCCAATATCGGAGAGTAAATATTGGTATAGCCCAATGCGACGGCTTCGCGCGCCTCCACTTCGGCTATACGGGCTATGAGGTCTCGGTTCCACGTTGCACCCTGTCCGCACTGAGCGGGAAAATAGGTTGCCCGGTCGTGACACAAACCACGGATGCCTTCGTTGGTAAAGTCGACCGGAATGCCCAAACGCGTTTGTTCCACGAACCAACGTTGAATGGTATGTTTGGTATCGACATGTTTGGTGTAAGGAAAGGCGTATTCAGACCGGAAACTGCCGAGCCCGTTATGTTCTTCGTCGATATTTCCTATGCCGTCGGCCCACACTTCCGACTTCCACCCTTCATGTGGAAGCGCATCTTTCAATACACGACCCGAACCGTATAGTGTAGCCATCTGGCAGGTTTTCTCTTCCAGCGTCATTTGGCGCAACAGGTCCTGAACACGTTGTTCCAGCGGAGCTTTCGGGTTTTCATAGACATCCATCACTCCATTCTTATTGAAATCAATCCAACCTTTATGATAAAGGTTCGTGGTGCGGCTCAATGCCGATGTAGCGGTAACGGCCAGTGCATTCAGCAGAAATATCCGTAGTAGTCTCATTCCTTTTATCCTTGTTTGGTTTAAGCTATATCATCATTATATACGCTGATTACTAAGAAAACAGCTGTCAACAAATGTACAAATTTATTTCATTCCGCCCAATGAATGGTGTGTAATCATCAGGCTTTCCCCTCATAAGCCCACCAATACTTTCCTTCTTTTCCGGCAAGCAGTATACTCTTAACAAGCACCTCATACAACCGGCATCTAACGATACGTTCCCTCTCCTTTCCAGCCTTATCGGCAGAAAAAGAGAGGGAACGTATCTATTCTTATGAGACGGTGGGCTTTACCCCAGTAATTGCTTGACAAGAGCAGAAATAGCGCGTCCCTCGGCCTTACCGGCCAATTGTTTGGTGGCTACCCCCATCACCTTACCCATATCCTGAGGACCGGAAGCCCCCACTTGAGCGATAATTGCTTTCAACGCAGTCTCCAGCTCTTCGGCTGTAAGCTGCTTGGGCAGATACTCTTCGAATACGGCAACCTGAGCCGACTCCTCTTGCGCCAGATCAGGGCGTCCCTGCTCTGTATAAAGCGCAGCCGTATCTTTTCCTTGCTTCACCAACTTAGCCAGGATCTTCAAGGCGACATCATCGCTCACCTCGTCACCGGCACCCGGAGCGGTCTTCGCTTCCAACAATAACTTCTTAGCATTGCGCAATGCCTCAAGGCGCACTTTATCCTTGGCCTTCATTGCAGCAATAATATCCTTACTTATCTGATCAAAAAGCGTCATATCATAAATTTTTAACTATTAATACCTAGAATAAAATAGATGTAGGAGCGGCGTCCTCGTCACCACCACCCAAGAAAGAATCATCCCCGTCAGAAGCTTTCGTGCGGATACTCAACAACACTTCCTTACTTCTTTTAAATGTAGGAGTAGTCTCAACCATTGAAATAATATCGTCGTTATCCAAATCTTCCTCACTAAAGTGGTAAACGTGATGACGGCGTTTCGTGAATTTGGCCTTTTCATCCCCTTTATAAAACTTATGGCGGCGTTCAGTCTTCTTTTCTTCCTCCTCTTCCAATGAAGCCAAGCGTTCAGCCTCTTCCTGCGAATGTTTCTGCATACGCTCGTCCATACAAGGTACATTCTCTAAACCGAAACCGGTTGCCAGCACAGTCACCTTAACCCGCTTGCCCAAAGTAGGATCGGTAGCCAATCCGAACTTCGTTTCCACGTCGTGCCCGAACTTTGTCATGAACTCATGCACTTCGTTCATCTCGTCCATCATCAGGGTATCTCCTTCCTTCTCTGCGCAGAAAGTGATACTCAGCAATACCTTTTTAGAATTAAAGATGTCATTATTATTAAGCAGCGGTGAATGCAAAGCCCCTTCGATAGCTTGGCTTACACGATTCTCACCTTCTCCATATCCGGTACTCATAATGGCTACACCTCCGTCCTTAAGCACGGTACGCACATCGTTAAAGTCAAGGTTTACCAATCCGTGGATTGTGATAATCTCGGCAATACTCTTCGCTGCGATACTCAGGGTATCATCGGCCTTGCCAAATGCGTCAAGGATATTCAGATCCGGATAAATCTCCCGCAAACGCTCATTGTTTATAACCAGCAAAGCGTCTACATGCTTGGAAATTTCCTCCACACCGTCAAGCGCCTGATCTATCTTCTTGTTTCCTTCAAAGCGAAACGGAATCGTAACAATACCGACCGTCAAAATGCCCATAGCCTTAGCCTCACGCGCTATCACCGGTGCCGCACCCGTTCCTGTTCCGCCGCCCATTCCAGCTGTAATAAACACCATCTTGGTGCCGTCATTGAGCATGTTACGGATATCGTCTATACTTTCCTCGGCAGCCTCGCGAGCCCGGGCCGGACGGTTACCCGCGCCCAAGCCTTCCTTGCCCAGTTGCAGACGTACAGGTACCGGCGAGTCGCTCAAAGCCTGATTGTCGGTGTTGCAAAGTACGAAAGTCACATCATGAATACCCTCGCGATACATGTGGTTCACGGCATTACCGCCACCGCCACCGACACCTATTACCTTAATGATACTCGGCGTATTAGTTGGAAAGTTGAAATCCATTATTTCATTATCTGACATAATCTTGCTTTGTTTTAGTATCGTTCTATTTATTCATCTTCGCCTACAATCTTATCACTCCATTTCTTCACATTGCGTCCGAAACGGGTAAATATATTGTTCTTCTTCCACTCTTCGTGCTTACGGCGCTTCTCCTCCTTACGGCGTTCACGCTCCTCGGCAGCGCGTTTCTCCTCTTCTTCCCTCGCCTTACGTTCGGCCTCTTCCTGCTTGGCTCTTTCTTCCGCTTCTTTCAGTTCGCGCTGACGTTGGGTCAACTCATCCACTTTTGTCATGCCCGAAGCAGCCTGGTGACCCGGCCCATCCACTTCTTCCTCATCCTCAAACAAGGTAGGTGCGATAGGTTTTATCTCGCCATCGCAACAGTTCACCGTTCCGCGCGCCAATAATCCCAATATGGTATTACGACGACCGTCCTTTGCCGTAACATCAGGAGATGAAGCCCTTACCGAGAAGAGTACATTCTTCACCACTTTCAACTTATCGAATCCTGTATAAGTAGTTACGGCATGCTCCAGCCCTTTCATGTTAGAGCCTCCTCCCGTAAGCACCATTCCGGCCAACAATGTCTCTTTGCCAAAGCCCGAACGACGTATCTGGTCGGACACATTCACCAGAATCTCTTCCACACGCGCCTCGATGATATCGCACAAATCTTTATGTGTCAAGGTTCGTCCGTCCTTCAGCGCGTAATTTTTCGCTTCCTCGGCCTCGGTCATCTCCGTATAGGCCGATCCGTATTTCAGTTTCAGTTCTTCAGCCTCGTCTTCTTCTATTTGCAGACTCATAATATCCTTTGTCACATTGGCCGACCCCAGAGGAATAACAGCCAAATGCCGCAACAAATTATTCTTATAGACCGCAACGGTTGTCGTGTCGGCGCCTATATCAACCAATGCACATCCGGAACGTTTCTCGGCATCGGTCAAGACACTCTCGGCCAACACTTGTGGAGACAGTATATATTCTGCGACATGAATACCTGCCTGTGCAAAGCATTTGGACAGATTATTGTGGATGGCCGACCGCGCGATAACATTCAGGAAACGACCTTCCACATGGTCGCTCAACACACCGACGGGGTCCAACTGGTATTGCGTACCTATTTTATATTCTTGCGGCACAACATCCAATATAATACGATCTGAAATTGATGTATTCAAGTTACTGTCCAAAATAGAGTCAACCAGTTCCTGGGATATGACGGTCTCCGACTCCAACTGACGAAGCACCGAGTTCTTCACCGTATGCAGTCCCTGTCCGCCAATACCCACATAGACCCGTCCGATGGATTTCTTCAGCGTATGTTGGAGTTTCTTCACAATCGAAGTAAGGCTCTGCGCCGTTTTATCAATGTTATAGATAATCCCCTTACGTATAAAAGAGGTAGAATCTTCTTGTGTCATGGCAAGCACTTGAATGCTACCATCAGGTAATTTTTTACCAGCTACACCCGTTATCTTGGATGATCCCAGCTCGATTGCTACGATGAAATAATCTTCTGTTGCCATATCGTATTGTTTATTTCTTCTTACAAATAATTTGGTTGTTAAACTCTAAACTGATGAGCGAATACTTATTCCATCCCACCACATTAAGAACCTTGTCATAAAAGACCTTCAGATGGCCCAGCTTATGCCGAAAATCTGTCGGAGGCCCCATATACACCAGATGATCGCCTACACGCGGGATCAATTCTATATGTCCCAGGCCGTCTACATGAAGCTGGACGATCTGGTCGTTCCAAAAAGCATCTTCCTGCAAGAACTTGCCTATTCCCACTAAATGCTTCCGGGCATATTCGGGACTTATCTGACCGGTGGCTACCACCAGATCGGCCGGATAGGTCAGCTGGGGCATCACTCTTCCTTTATTGTCTATATAATAGTTGCTGCCGTCCTCACTCATAATACGCATCACCGGCAATCGCTGCGACAACTGGATGCGCACGCCGTTAGCGGCTGTTTTGTAACAGAGAGCCTCTTCTATAAAAGGGTTCTTGCGCAACGCCTGTTCTATTTTCCGGCTGTCCACAAAGTCCATTCTCTTGCCTTGAGGATAAAGCTTGGCCGCACGCAGGATACGAATGACTTCGTCCGAGTGAATGAATCCGGCACGCGCACTGTCCTCTACCACAATCTCCACCCGTTTACACACCGCATCGGTGTCGGGCTTGTTCAGGTTTGTGAAGGCCATCACCAAATAGGCGGCCAATGCAAGCAGGAGGAGTACTTTCAACAGATTCTTCATTGTAGCGACTCACTATTTCAAGACTGTTTCGTCTGTAATATTTCAGTAATCCGGGGAACATAGCTGTCCAAATCGCCGGCCCCCAGCACGACAAGCACGTCAAAGTCCTTCTCACGCACCAGGTCGAGCACCTCTTCTTTCCGACACAGGCACTTCTGCATATCGGGCCGCAGACAATTATAGATCAGTTCGCTGGTCACGCCCTCGATGGGCTCTTCGCGAGCCGGATAGATATCTGTCAAGATCACCTCGTCAAGCAGCGACAAACTGTCGGCAAACTCGCGATAAAAGTCGCGTGTACGAGTATAGAGATGTGGCTGGAAAATAGCCGTCACACGCCGATTGTCAAACACCTCCCGAATGGACAATACACTTTGCCGGATCTCGGCCGGATGATGTGCATAGTCGCTCAGGAACACACAACGGTCTGTCTTTATTTTAAAGTCGAACCGGCGGTCTACCCCGGCAAAACTCTCCATACCCCGACGTATCTCCTCGTCGCTCACCCCGGCCAACTGGGCCAGTGCCATGGCAGCCACCCCATTTTCAATGTTCACACTGACGGGAACACCCAACTTTACATGGGCAATATTGCCGAGGGGAGAAATATAATCGAACACTATCTCGCCACCGCCTATGCGGATATTCTCCGCATGAAAGTCGCCTTCGTCGCGGCTGTACTCGTAACAACGTACACCTGCCTGCAAGTCGGGTTTCATCTCCAACCCCCGATGTATCACCAACACGCCGTCCGGACGTATCAGCGAGCTATACTTGCGGAAACTCTCCAGATAGGCTTCTTTTGTGCCATAAATATCCAGGTGATCCGGATCGGTTGACGTAATGACCGACGCATAGGGAGTCAGCCAATGAAACGAGCGGTCAAACTCGTCCGCCTCAATCACCACGTATTCACTCGTGTCCGAAAGCAGATAATTTGTTCCATAGTTTTTCGAGATGCCACCCAAGAAAGCGTTACATTCCACCCCGCTCTGGTGCAGCAGGTGAGCCGCCATGGTCGATGTGGATGTTTTTCCATGCGTGCCGGCCACACACAAAGCCTTGTAGGCACGTGTCAGCGTACCCAACACCTGCGCACGCTTCTGTATGTCGAAACCGTTATCCCTGAAATAGGCCAACTCTTTATGCCCCGCAGGAATAGCCGGTGTGTATACCACCAACGTATGTGCCACATCTTTGCACGCCTCGGGAATGGCGTCCACATTTTCCTCATAATGGATGGCCGCCCCTTCCGTACAAAGTTTTTCGGTCAGTTCGCTCGGCGTGCGGTCATAACCGCCCACAACTATTCCCTTCGAGAGAAAATACCGTGCAATGGCACTCATACCGATGCCACCGATGCCAACAAAATAAACCGCCTTTATATCTTTCAGTTCCATAACTTCAACGTTGTTTTAACGATCACGATAAGCCATAGCCAACTTACACACCTCTTCCGCTATCTGTTCAGCCGAATGCTTATAAGCCAGCTTACCGATGTTTTCACTCAAAGCCGCCAGTTGCTCCGGCTGCTGCACCGTGTTAATGGCACGGGGTATCAGCAAGCGGGGCGCATCGGCATCCGACACAAACAAAGCCGCCTCTTTTTGCACCAACGCCATCGCGTTTTTGGTCTGATGATCCTCGGCCACATTGGGTGAGGGTACCAAGATGACAGGCTTCCGCAACAGGCAAAATTCGGAAATGCTGCCTGCCCCGGCACGCGATATCACCAAGTCGGCCGCTGCATAGGCCTGTTCCATCGACGCAATAAAATCCGTCACATGCAGGTTGTCGGGTTTGCCCCGTTTTTCCAACTCGCGCTGAATAGTCTCCCGGTAATAGCTGCCCGTCTGCCAGATGAACTGTACACCCGACTGGCCTATCAGCACCAGGTTTCCCAACACGCTTTCGTTCAGCGTGCGTGCACCCAAGCTTCCGCCCACTATCAGCACCGTGCGCTTAAGCGGATTCAGTCCATATCCCCTAACCGCTTCATCGCGGCTGACAGCGGCTTCCAACAAGCTTTGCCGCACCGGATTTCCGGTCAGCACAATGCGGTCGGCCGGAAAGAACCGTTCCAACCCTTCGTAAGCGACACATATTTTGCTGGCCTTCTTAGCCAGCAACTTATTTGTCACACCCGGATAGGAATTTTGTTCCTGCAAAATAGTGGGAATCCCCATCGCCCCCGCCACGCTCAGCGTAGGACCGCTGGCATATCCGCCAACCCC
>CABSGW010000084.1 GCA_902477365.1 uncultured Prevotellaceae bacterium | reverse complement strand
GGTAGAAAAAGCACTCAAAAAAGAAGAGCGTGATTTTAATCTGATCACGCTCTTTGGAGCGGATGTGGATATTGCTACGGTGATTAATACCGCAAAGGGGTATCCCATGGGGGCACAGCGTTTGGTTGTTGTGGTGAAAGAAGCCCAACAAATAAAAGATATAGAACAGCTCGTTTTTTATGCCAGGCAACCACAATCTAGTACAGTCTTGATAGTCTGCCATAAACACGGAGTGCTTGATCGGCGCAAAAAACTGAGTGGTGCCATAGAGAAAGTAGGAGTGCTGTTTGAGTCGAAAAAGTATCGTGATTACCAGCTTCCGGCATTTATTCGTGAATACCTGAAGCGAAAAGAAATTACGATTGATACAAAAGGGGCTACGATGTTGGCCGATTATGTTGGGGCTGATTTGAGCCGGCTGAGTGGAGAGTTAGATAAATTGGTTCTTTCAATGCCGCAAGGTCAAAAAATAGTTACTCCCGAACTGATCGAAACGAATATTGGAGTTAGCAAAGATTTCAATTATTTTGAGTTGCAGGACGCGCTTGTCAAAAAGAACGTATTTAAAGCAAATCAAATTGCGAAATATTTTGACAGTAATCCGAAGGAAAATCCGATTCAGGCAACTTTGACCATGCTCTTTAAGTTTTATGCTAAATTGATGTTGGCTTATTATGCACCGCAAAAAACAGAAAAAGGAATAGCTTCATGGGTGGGAATGACCGATTGGCAGGTTCGTGAAAACATTCTTCCGGCTATGAAAAATTATAGTGGTGTGAAGGTGATGCAAATTATTGGTCAAATAAGAAGAACTGATGCGAAATCGAAGGGGGTAGACAACCCAAATACGTCCAATGGAGAGCTATTACGAGAGCTTATCTTCTTTATTTTGCATTGAAAAGTGGCATTATCGAGCTAGATTGCGATGTGCAATGACTAGCTAAAATCATCCGATATATTCTAAAATAGAAGGATTTAACACGATTCTCACCCTCTGAGAATCGTGTATTTTTTTTAGTTGGGGTACTTCCTTGTTTTATTTTACAGATGTCTTTTTTCCGTTTGATTTTTCTTTAAATTTTGAATTTCTCTCATTTTAACCTTCTTGTTTTTGAAATTCGAAAACGCAAACCCAAACTACTTTCTAAAACAGGATTCAAAAGTAAAATATGATCAGATAAGAATCAAGTGGTTTACAGATTGGAATCCACAAACGCAAATGAGAATAATTCAATTGGAATAACCGAAAAGATATTTATTCATCGGTTCTTTTTGTATTCAATACGATGTGTTTCAGTGTATTATATCTTTTATTCGAATTGATAAATAATCATATCTATTCGAAATGGTGTGTATGGTTAATTATTACTGGGAGTTTATTGATACTTGTTTTATTTAAGTGTGTTTATAGTCAGTTGTTTATACTTGTTTGTGCGTGTGATTATATAACTGTAAAATACCGGTTATTCTATTCCGTTTATAGAAATGTATATCTGTTCGATGTAAAAGTTTTATTTTGTGTATTGGTCTATGTTTGTAGATGGGCAAATTGAATTTATAATTATGAATCGCAAATTTGTATTTGTCATTAATTCAGTTTATCTTTGTAGAGTCTTATAAATGGTGTATTTTACGTAACAACATAGATTATGTTTGATGAAATGAAAGATCGCATCCGTATGATCATGGAATCACAGCAGATGTCCCAACAGGAATTTGCTCAGAAATTAGGAATCCCTCCTAGTACGTTATCTAGTATTTTTACAGGGCGTACAAATCCGACCAATAATCATACACAAGCTATTCACAGAGTGTTTCCCTCTGTCAATATAAATTGGCTGATGTTTGGCGAAGGAAAAATGTTGATAGAATCTGCCGGTGATGCCAGTACTAAAGAGGCGGATCATGACACAATGGCCGAAAATGAGTTTGCATCTAATGCAAATGTGCATCCTGCTGGTGCTACCTTGTTTGATTTACCGATAAATCCTTCTTTAGGTAGTGTCACATCTTTGTCCTCCTATTCCGGTAGTCCGAAAGTGGAACATGTGGTAAAAAATATAGACATTAAGGTTCGTAAAGTTAAGGAAATACGTGTATTTTTTGACGATGGAACCTATGAATCTTTTGTTCCGTCTAAGTAACCTCCTTTTTTAAGGAATAAAGAAAGTTGCTGGGCATATGTTGACGTGATTTGATTCGTCATGAAGCGGCTATATGGATAAGTTCTTTCAGGTGATGCCGATATTGCTCTCGATTTTGCTCCACAATGGTTTCACAGGATTCTGCAAACGGTCTGATTTTATCTTTTATAGTAGTCTTTTTTATATAAAGAAATGTGGGGTACTGTTCTGTAAATATAGATAGTGAAGAAAATCATTGGAATTTATACCCTGAAAAACAAATTTGAGTGGGTGATATCCTTATTAGTGGACAAAACGTACTGGGCTTCTCATTTTAACGAGAAGCCCAGTACGTTTTAAGAAAAAGGTATGTTTGTTTATTTAGCCCTAATAGGTATTGTACAAATGGAACAGGGGATTGCTGCCGTTTGTGTGCATCGATTTTGTTGTGTGGAGGTAGACTCTACTGGATATGTCTAAGGGTCTGAATCAGCTCCTTGCAGGATTTAACAATGTCTTGAGGCTTTGCTGCGGGTGATAGAGGTTGGTTGTTTTCAACCCACTCGCGTTCCCATTCAGCCCAATTAAAGGGTGTTTTGCTTCGTTTTTCGGCAAAATAATGCATCCAGCGGGGTAAATAGTAGTCTCGTAAAAGTCCTGACCATATGCGGGCTGAATAGTCATCAACAGGCGGTCCCCATATAGTTAGGATGCGTCTTGCATTTTGTTCGTAAAGCTGTTTTTGTTTCGGATTATTGGTTTGTTTTCTTGCGTAATTTAGCCAACGTTCAAGGCGCAATGTAGGGTGGGCAGACAAAATATTGTCCATTGTTTGCATTGTCTCAATAAAAGCCTTTTCGTTCGTTTGGGCTGTTACCATATCCTGTTTTTGATAGGCATCTTCTATTTGTTTGACTAGCGTTTCTAGCTTTCCCCCCGCATAGAGAACTGTTAGTTCCATGAGGTCAGCTATGAATAGGTTATTGGGCCTTTGCTCGCTTTGCGCAAAACTTTCAATAGCTCTGTAGAAATCATCGGTTGTGTTTACACTTCCTTTTTTGACTAATCCAGGGCGAAATTGCCAATTATAGCGAGGATGGTCTGTAAATGAGCCATATACCGATTTCTGTATATCTCGAAAATAAGCTTGAAGCTCGTGTGTATAAACACCATACCTGCATTTTGCATAATTTTCCAGCCACAGGTCTATGGCGATGGAGTCTTGCGTCCAAGCTCCGTCTGTCAACAATTCGTAAATAAGTTCGTTGTTTTCAATACCTTCAGGTGCCATTCCATATCCTTCCAATCGCCCTTTGTTTGGCGATTTTAATGCCTTAAGGCGTCCATTCGCATAGAAGGTTAGCTGTCCGGTCATGGCAGTTTTTCCTCCCATATTGGGTATGACACTAAATATCCATGGTTTATTGAAAAAACCTTTATAGACATCCCAGTTTGCTCCGTTGTGCCAGAAATGATGGTTGTAATCCTCTGCCAGGTCAAGCAGCAGCATACCATTGTCCGGAACGCGGCTTAATAAGGCCTGTAATGTTTCGTAGTCCCATATGTCACGTTGGTATCCGAACATCCATCCTTGCATCACCCATACGGCCTGTTCATTGCCGTCTTTAATTGATTGATATACACGTTCGCCATAATTAGCCAGTTGTTTGTAACGCTCGGGACTGCCTTTGGGTGGAAAGGGGATCTCCATTTCGTTGAAGCTGTCGGCTAGGTAATATTTGCCCGTTCCAAACTCTTTTTCCCATTCTTCAATAAACATTTTTCCGATGGTGTGGAATAACGGCTCTTCAGGCGATAACATCCAGTTGCGGAACGCCCCTCCGCACCATTTGGTTTCTATGATGTTCAGGTTGGGATAGAGGCGTTTGAACGCTTGAGGAATAAAGCCGGCAAATGCGGGACAAATAGGCTTCATTCCCAGCGTTTTCATCCGTTTCAAGATGTGGTGTTGCAGGGCTATTTGCTTCTTGTGCCACTCTTTAGGAAGCGGACCGTCTATTCCGCTGGCATTTCCCATTCTCATCCAAGGCAAATGCGCCGGTCCTACAAAATAGGCGGCTATTTCTTCCTCCGTAAGTCCTAGTTTTTTCCATACACGGGCAGATATGGCTTCGTTGGCAACCAATGCCAGAGGCATATCTATTCCATGCAATGCCATCCAGTCAATTTCTTCATCCCATCGCTGCTTGTCCCAATACGGCATGGAATATCCATAAGTAACCACGTTAAGGTAATATCGGTGTTTAAATGGAGATAGGACTTCCCTTACGGCTTCGTCAGGCGGTAAAAGTGCTGTCTCGAAACGTGTTCCGCTCCAACTGCAAATTCCGGCCTGATGCCTCTTAATGAAGTCGTAAACGCCTCTGCACAATGCAACACCGTTGTTTGCTTCTACATATAATTTGCCATTATCCATGTGGGTTTTGAATCCACTATATCCATCATCCCTCTTAAGGGATGCTTGTAAATCCACGTTTAGTTTGTTCTTCGTAAATCGCTTTATCACCTCCATGGCCGCCCGTTCTGTTTCGTTGGAAGAGGCCATCATTTGAACAATAGGTAGCAGACTTAATATGAAAACTAAAGTGCTATATATTAATTTATTAAATATCTTCATGCGATAAGTTCTGGTGCTTGTGCTTGCGGCACGATGCCACATTTTACAAAGATAGGTAAAAAGCGTGTTTTCTACAAGTAGTCGTTAAAAATGTTTTTTATTTTCATCTTTTTCGGTCATTTGCTTGCTCGATCGAAATAAAGCCTCTATGTTTGCATTAACAATATTGTTAGACTAATTTGTTAGGCGTATGGAGGAAAAAAATAAGGAGGCTGCAATTTTACGGGCTGCCGAGGAAGAATTTCTGCAAAAAGGCTATGAGGGGGCTAAAACGGTGGCTATTGCGCGGCGGGCAGGTGTCACTCACGCTATGTTGCACTATTACTTCAGAAGCAAAGAGAATCTTTATAACCAAGTGTTGACAACGAAGTTTGATATGCTGGTTCAATCTGTCTTAATTTCTTTTACGCGTAGCGATTTGCCTTTCTTGGATCGTTTGCGTGTGGGCATTGAGGCACATTTTGATTTTCTGGTTCAAAATCCGGGCCTTCCCCGCTTCGTTATAAATGAATTGATAGCAGACACTCAACAGGTTGAGTTGTTGCGGGAACGTCTTGCCCGTATGTTTGCAACGGTTGTTGTACCGATGCAGGAGGAACTGAATACCCTGATAGAACAAGGTGTGGTAGATCGTGTCTCGATGGTAGATCTGGTAGTGGATATGGTATCACTCAATGCGTTTGTATTTATCGCCATGCCTATTATTGAGCCTTTTGCTCTTCAGTATTATGCTCCGTCACTTGAGGAGTTTCTGGCACAGCGCAAGCGCGAGAATGTAGAATTGATTATGCGTCGTTTAAAAAGATCGTGAATTATGAACCGAATATGGAGTTTTATTTGTTTGTTATGCGGAGGTAGCACGCTATTTGCCCAACCGCTTACGTGGGAGGCTTGCCAGCGGCAGGCACACGACCGCTATCCGTTGATACGTCAGTATAAACTGATTGAACAAACCACCCAATTATCCGTTGCAAACCTGCAAAAAGGGTATTATCCCCAACTTAGCGTCTCGGCCCAGGCCAGTTATGTGTCCGATGTCCCGGCTTTTCCTGATGCTATGAAGAAGATGTTCTCATCGGTTGTCTCTTTAGACGGTATTCCAAAGGATCAGTATAAAGTAGCTGTTGACGTGAATCAAGTTGTTTGGGATGGCGGAGAAATACGTGCTCGTCGTCAGCTTTCCCAAACCGAAGGCGAAGTTGCCGCCCGCGAAACTGATGTAAATCTGTACGCATTACGTGCACGAATCAATGAGCTTTTCTTTGGCCTCTTGTTGCTTGACGAGCAAGTGAAACAACAGTGCGCACAGGATGG
Organism: uncultured Prevotellaceae bacterium; assembly: GCA_902477365.1. GTDB lineage: Bacteria > Bacteroidota > Bacteroidia > Bacteroidales > Bacteroidaceae > Alloprevotella. Next base: position 3,908 of record CABSGW010000084.1, on the reverse strand, counting down.
GTTGCTTGGTGCACATATTGCCCGTATGGAGGCCTATGTACGTGACAGTGTCGGCCTTCCGTCCGATTTGGATGCTATCCTGGCACAGCGTTTACAGCTACGTCAGCAGTTAACATCGTTGCTTTCGGCGCGTCGCACCTATTCGCGCGTACTTTCCCTTTTTGTGGCTGAAAAACCAACCGATTCCCTCGTCATAGAGCATCCTCGCGAGGCGATAGTTTCCGATAACCCTTACCGTCGTCCCGAGATGGCTTGGTTTGATGCCCAGTCTCGTCAACTGGCCGCTCAACGAAAGGCTGTTGATGCTTCGGTTCTTCCACGCCTCGGTATCTTTGCCTCCGGCTCTTACAGCAATCCGGGGCTTAATTACATGGAAGCCATGTTGCATTCCCGTTGGGAGTGGGGTTATCAGGTAGGTTTGCGTTTACAGTGGTCTCCTAGTAATTTTTATACCCGTCGCAATTCATTGCAACGTATTGAGGCTCAACGTGCCTTAATCGAGAATAACCGCGATGTCTTTCTGTTTCAGCGCCAGCTTGAGACAGTTGAAGAGCAGGAGTCCGTTGCACGATTCACCCGTTTGTTGGCCGATGATGACCGCCTTATCCGTTTGCGGATGTCGGTACGTCGTGCAGCCGAGGCCCGCTTTGAGAACGGGGTAATAGACATGACCGACCTGCTTCAAAAAATAACCGATGAAACCGTGGCGCGTACTGCCCGTTCATCGCATGAGATAGAACGTTTGAAAGTACTTTATGAAATGAAAATAACAACCAATCAATAGACTTTTATGAAATCTGTACTATTATTATTCAGTTTATTATTGCTCATAGCCGGATGCAATTCAGAACCGGCCTTTGATGCCACCGGTACATTCGAGGCAACCGAAGTGACGGTTTCCAGCGAAGCCACCGGACGTTTAATGGCTTTTTCGGTAGAAGAGGGCGATACGGTACACGCCGGCACCCTGTTGGGTGTGGTGGATACCATGCAATTGTTTCTGCGCAAACAACAGCTCATGCAGGGGGCGTCAGCTGTCCGCACCGATCGTCCGGATGTCCGGTTACAGATCGCTTCCATACAAGAGGAGATAACCCGTCAGGAGCATGAATTGGCCCGGTTGGAACGGTTGGCCCATGCCGGTGCGGCTACCGGTAAGCAGTTGGACGACCAACGTGCGGCGTTGCGTGTCCTACGCAAACAGTTGGACGCACAGACGTCCTCTCTTCATAAACGGGTTGGCAGTCTTGACGCGCAAGGTCTTTCTTATGATATACAATGCGCGCAACTGGACGATCAGCTGCGTAAGAGCAGGGTCTCTTCTCCCATAAATGGGGTGGTGTTGGCTAAATACATGGAAGCCGGCGAATATGCCACGCCGGGACGTGCACTGTTTAAGGTTGCCGACATGGACAACCTTTATTTGCGTGCCTACTTCACCTCCTCCCAGTTGGCATCCGTCCGTTTGGGACAGGCTGTACAGGTGACGGCCGATTTTGGCGGTGATACGGTGCGCGATTATCCGGGACGCATCGTATGGATAGCCTCAACCAGTGAGTTTACGCCTAAGTCCATCCAAACGGCCGATAGCCGTGCCTCCTTGGTGTATGCTGTCAAAATAGCGGTACAAAACGATGGCTATCTGAAATTGGGCTTTTATGGCCGTGTAAAACTGTTACCCGCATGAGTGTATTGTCTGTATCCGGTTTGACCAAGCGTTTCGGGTCGCTGACGGCTGTGCGCGATGTTTCTTTTTCGGTTGACGAGGGAGAGATGTTTGGTCTGATAGGTCCGGACGGGGCTGGTAAGACCACCCTCATCCGTTTGTTGGCTTCGTTGTATGTGCCCGATGCCGGCTGGGGTACTGTGGCCGGTTACCGTTTACGGGAGGAGTATCGTGAGGTGCGTCGCAACATCGGCTATATGCCCGAGCGCTTCTCACTTTATCCCGACCTGACGGTAGAAGAAAACCTGGCCTTTTCAGCCTCCCTGTTTGGTGTGTCGGTCAGGGAGAGCAAAGCTTTCATCGCACCCGTTTATAGTCAGATAGAACCCTTTGCGTCGCGGCGAGCCGGAAAACTGTCCGGTGGCATGAAGCAGAAGCTGGCGCTATCTTGTGCATTGATTCATCGTCCCCGCTTGTTGTTGCTCGACGAGCCTACCCGTGGGGTCGATCCGGTGGCACGCAGCGAGTTTTGGCAGTTGTTGGCCCAATTACGTAAACAGGGCATAGCCATTGTGGTGGCTACCTCTTATATGGACGAGGCCACCCTTTGCAGTCGGGTAGCTTTGTGTCACGGAGGCAGTTTCCTGAAACAAGATACCCCGGATGCCCTGAGGGCATCTTTTGGTGAGCCGTTGTATAAATTGGATGCCTCTCCTCGTTATCGGGCGCTGCTGGCAGCCCGTAGGCAACCGTTGCTATGCGTTTGGTGATGTCACCCATCTTGTTTTCCGTCATCCTGAAGTTGATTTGGATGCCTTTTCCCGCCATTTGGAATATGAGGGGTGTATGGTACGTGGATTGACTCCTGTTCAGGCTACTATTGAAGATTGTTTTATGCAACAAACATCCGGTGATTATGGAACAGAACCTCATTGAAGCCTGCGAGCTGACTAAATGTTTTGGTACCTTTACCGCCGTAGACCGTGTCACTTTTACGGTGCGCAAGGGCGAGGTGTTCGGTTTTCTGGGGGCAAACGGGGCCGGTAAGACAACCGCCATGCGTATGCTTTGCGGCCTGAGTATTCCTACCTCAGGGCGTGCTACGGTGGCCGGGTTTGATGTTTCCACCCAGTCCGAAGAGGTAAAGCGTCATATCGGTTATATGAGCCAGAAGTTCTCGCTTTATGGCGATTTGACTGTGCGTGAAAACATCCGGCTTTTTGCCGGCATTTATCGTGTACCCCATTCCGAGATAGCACCGCGTACCGAGGCACTGTTGGATAAACTGGGGCTGACAGCTCAAAGAGACGTGCTGGTAGATTCGTTGCCGTTGGGGTGGAAGCAGAAACTGGCTTTTTCCGTAGCGTTGTTCCACCGTCCACAAGTGGTGTTCCTGGACGAACCTACGGGAGGGGCCGATCCTTCGACACGCCGTCAGTTTTGGGAAATGATTTACGAAGCGGCGGCCGAGGGCATTACCGTTTTTGTGACAACTCATTACATGGACGAGGCCGAATACTGCGATCGCATATCCATGATGGTTGACGGTTGCATTAAGGCTCTTGACACACCGCAGCAGTTAAAACAACAGTATGGGGTCGATTCGGTGGATGCCGTATTTCGTGCTTTGGCCCATACCGCCAAGCGTGGGAAAGGATAAATTATGAGACGTTTTTTAGCTTTTATACAGAAAGAGGCATTGCATATTTTACGCGATCCGCGCACCATGCTTATCGTCATTGTGATGCCAATTGTACAAATCATTCTGTTTGGTTTTGCCATATCCACAGAAATCCAGCACATTCGGTTGGCGGTGGTTATACCCCGTTCTACAGAGGCTGTCCGCCAACTGACGGAACGCATTGACGCCAATCCTTATTTTCAGCTCGTGGCCCGGTTGCCCGACCATGCTGCCGCCAACAATATGTTGCGCAGCGGAAAGGCTGATGCGGTACTGTTTTTCTCGAACGATCCATCGCGTAACCAGGTCATGGAACTGGCCGTTGATGCCACCAATCCCAATGATGCTGCGGTCATAGCCGGTTATGTCCGGTCGGTGTTACAGTCCGAACAGGGCACGGCTCAACTGTCACATCCGGTGGTGCTTGTACGTATGTTGTACAATCCGCAACTACTGAGCGCCTACAACTTTGTACCCGGCATTATGGGACTCATCTTTATCCTGATTTGTGCCTTGATGACGTCGGTATCCATCGTACGCGAAAAGGAGTGTGGTACGCAT
>CABSGW010000083.1 GCA_902477365.1 uncultured Prevotellaceae bacterium | reverse complement strand
GGTAACCGCGACAAACATGCACGCGAAGAGGCGTTTACGGCCATCCGCGAGGCTTATAAAGAAAATTATGTGGCAACTCATACCGAATTGAACGAGGACGAGTTGGCCGAGAAGAATGCGTTGATTGACCGTTACTACCATGACGTGGAACGTGATGCTATGCGTCGTTGTATTCTGGACGAGGGCAAACGTTTGGACGGCCGTCAGACAACCGACATCCGCCCTATCTGGTGCGAGATTGATCCGCTGCCGGGACCTCACGGTTCTTCTATCTTTACACGTGGTGAAACACAGTCTCTTTCAACCTGTACGCTGGGTACAAAGTTGGATGAGAAGATGGTGGACGACGTGTTGGATAAGAGCTATATGAAGTTCCTGCTTCACTATAACTTCCCTCCTTTCTCAACCGGCGAGGCAAAAGCACAGCGTGGCGTTGGCCGTCGCGAGATTGGTCACGGCCACTTGGCATGGCGCGGCCTGAAAGGACAGATTCCGGCCGATTTCCCGTATACCGTGCGTGTGGTATCCGATATACTGGAGTCAAACGGTTCTTCTTCTATGGCTACTGTATGTGCCGGAACATTGGCGTTGATGGATGCCGGTGTACCTGTGAAGAACGCCGTTTCGGGTATTGCCATGGGATTGATTAAAAATCCGGGCGAAGACAAATATGCCGTATTGAGCGACATCCTGGGTGATGAAGATCACTTGGGCGATATGGACTTTAAGACAACGGGTACGTTGAATGGTCTGACGGCTACACAGATGGACATCAAGTGCGACGGGCTTTCTTACGAAATCCTGGAAAAAGCATTGATGCAGGCTAAGGCTGGTCGCGAGCACATTTTGGGTAAACTGACCGAGTGCATGCCTGAACCGCGTGCCGAGATGAAACCGCATGTGCCACGTATCGAGGCTCTGACCATACCGAAGGAGTTCATCGGTGCGGTGATTGGCCCTGGTGGAAAGATTATTCAGGGTATGCAGGAAGATACCGGTACGGTTATCACGATTGAAGAGGAAGACGGTGTAGGCAAGATCCAGGTGAGCGGTCCTAACAAGGACTCTATCAATGCGGCTATTGCCAAGATACGTGCCATTGTGGCTATTCCCGAAGTAGGCGAGGTTTACGAGGCAAAGGTAATGAGCATTATGCCTTATGGCTGTTTCGTAGAATTCATGCCGGGACGTGAGGGCTTGTTGCACATCAGTGAAATTGATTGGAAACGTCTGGAGACGGTTGAAGAAGCCGGTATTAAAGAAGGCGATAAGATCAGTGTGAAACTGCTCGAAATTGATGAAAAGACCGGAAAATTCCGTCTGTCACATCGTGTGTTGATGGAGAAGCCGGCCGACTACGAAGAGCGCCCTGCACGCCGCGAGCGTCGTGGCGGAAATGGTGAAAGCCGTGGTCCGCGTCGCGAACGTAACTAAAGAATTGTAGATATAATAAGGCTGCTTGCCGGTCTTATTAGCCATAGCTGAGAAAAGGAGTATCTTGTTTTGACAGGATATTCCTTTTTTCTTATCTTTGCATTTGTTTAGTTTTATAGGCTATGAGATATTCTGATTTTAGTAGCGTGGCGCAGAAAGTCTTTTTGAGCGGTTGTCGGGGCTGGATGTGTTGGTTGGGATTGCTCTTTGTGTGTCATCCTTTGTTTGCGGCTCATGTTGATCGGTTACAGGGTAGTAGGGCTGCATTGTCCTACCTGGCAGAGCGGTATGGTGACGTTGAGATTGAAATGGAAGAGGTTTTGGCCGATGTCGATTCGTTGGAGAGGCCTCCTTATTATCTGTATAATTTTTATTGTGAGAAAGATAGTGGCATGCTGGTGGTGGCGTCGGACGACCGGCTAGGGCCGGTGGTGGGCTTTACCACAAACGGCTATGTGAGCGAGGTGGCCAAACTTCCCGTTTCTTTCCGGTTGTGGCTGCAGATGTTAGAACGCGAGGTGAGGCGCGTACAGACCGATCCGAAATACGATAAACGTCAGCTTCGGGGAACTTACGGTTTTAAGTTGCCGATAGCCGTCGATCCTTTGTTGCGCACTACCTGGGGTCAGAGATATCCCTACAACGCCTCTTGTCCGGTGGATTCGGCACATGGCGGTGTGCGTTGTTTGACTGGTTGTACGGCTACGGCGATGGCACAGGTTATGAATTATCATCGTTGGCCGATTGAAGGTGCAAAGGGTGTTTTTTATAAAGAAGGTTATCATGATCGTTTCATGGAACGATTTTTTCCGATGGGGCGTTATGAATGGGGTGCTTATAAATCGAGTTATAGTATGCGTGATACCTTGAACGAACGGTCAGGAATTGCTCATATTGGTGATTTGTTATTTCATTGTGGTAGTGCATTACGTGCAAGTTATTGTAGTAGGGTAACTCGTGCTGCCGCTTATCGTATACGGTTGGGATTAATAAATAATTTTAATTATTCGATTGAAACCAGTTATATGGAGGCTGATATGATGAGTCCGAGGGAGTGGCATTATTTGTTGCGTAAGGAATTGTCCGGTAGACGTCCGGTGTGTTATGATTTAAGTGCTTATCATGAATGGAGGAATGCCGGACATGTGTGGGTGTGTGACGGTTATAATAAAGAAGGGTTGTATCACTTTAATTGGGGATGGGATGGTTGGTTAGACGGTTATTATGCGTTGGTGGATTTGCCGCCTGTACGCATGCCGTACGGACAAGAGAAGCGTCCGTTTTGTTCGCAGGGGATTGTCTATGGCATTCATCCTGAAGGAAAAGGAGATATTGGAGCGGGATTGATTAAAATTTATGAGGGCAAGAGAATAGACAGTGATTCAAAGCGACAACTTCGTAAGGTTTTTCGGGCTACTGTTTTATTCGAAACACAGGGCTCTTTTTGTGATTCCGTGGAGTTGGGCTTCGGTGTGTATCGTAAAGGAAAGTTGTTGGGAACAGCATTTTCATCTTCTTGTTTTTCGAAAAAGTGTTTTATAAGCCGCCCTGTATATTTCGCTTTTCCGGAATCGTGGGCCGATGGTAAGTATCAGTTGCGTATGATCTATCGTAGAAGGAAAGGGGTTGTACATGCAGCCCGTGTCAGTTGGAAAAATAGCGAAAAAGTCGTGATGAATGTGCTCCTGAAAGGAAAAGACGTCTTTGTGCTGAATTGAGCACATAAGCCTTTATATGCATCGGGCCGCAAGTTGATTGAAAACTTGCGGCCCGATGTGTATCAGATAAAAACGCCTAGACGTTACACATGAACAAGATAATGAGCTGTGCTGTCAGAATTCGGAGGAACATGGCTAACGGATAAACCGTAGAATAACCTACGGCCGGAGCATCGTTGCCTGCGGTTTGGTTGGCAAATGCCAGCGCAGGCGGGTCTGTACAACTACCGGCAATAAGTCCCATCAGGGTGAAGTAATTGAGCTTCAGCTTCAGGCGGCCGATGAGTCCGATAATAAGAATAGGAACTACGGTGATTAGGAAACCGGTCCATACATATTTCAGTCCGTCACCCGTTACCACGGTGTCCCAGAATGTGGCACCGGCTTGAATACCGACGCTGGATAGGAACAGGATGAGTCCTACCTCGCGTAACATCAGATTGGCGCTGGTTGTGGTGTACGAGGTGATTTTGAATTTGTAACCGAATGCACCGATCAGGATGGCAACCACCAACGGACCTCCGGCCAATCCTAGTTTGACAGGGATGGCTGCGCCGGGGATAGATATAGGAATTTGTCCCACGAGAATACCGAGCAGGATACCGAAGAAAATAGCGCCTACATTGGGTGCGTCAAGACGTTTGATGGAGTTACCCATGATGTTGGCAACGCGGTGTACATTCTCTTCTGTTCCGGTAACCATGATGCGGTCGCCTATTTGCAGACGCAGATTGCGTTCGGCAAACAAGTCCATACCGGTACGGGTGACACGTGTTACATTGACGCCGTAAATGGAACTGAAATGCATTTCACCGAATGTCTTACCGTTCATCTCGGGCTTGGTTACCAGGATGCGACGCGATACAAACTTGGAATCGGCAATCACGCTTTTCCAGTCCACATCGAGTTCTTCACCCAATAGGATGGTGATGGCTTCGGCTTCGGCCTCGGCGCATACCACGTATATTTGCATGTCAAGCTCAATTTGCGTTTCACCGTTCGGAATGAACATTTCACCGTTTTTGATGCAACGTGAACATACAAATTCGCGATTCAGGAATTCGCGTAATTGGTGCAGGGTTTTTCCTACAACAGCCTTGTTGGTGATACGAATTACCAAGTGCTTGGGCGTAGCGTGCGGATTACCTTCCTGTTCGTTACGGATTTCTTCTTCCTCTTCTTCCAATTTGATTTTGCACAAGTAGCGGATTGCAATGGTAGCACCGATGATGCCCACAACGCCTAAGGGGTAGGCGCATGCATATCCGGAACCGATGGCAGGGATATCATCGGGACCGAAGAAACTGGACAATGCTCCGTTGGCAGCTCCCAAACCGGGAGTGTTCGTCACAGCTCCGCAAAGCACACCCACCATCATAGGCAGGTTCTTGGCATCGCTGGTGTCGAAGAACAGGAAGTAAAGGGCCAGCATGGTTACGACGTTGAGCGTCACCAGTCCGATGGTGAGCATGTTCATGCCCATACCTCCTTTACGGAACGAGGCGAAGAAACCAGGTCCTACTTGGAGTCCGATACAGTAGACAAACAGTATCAGTCCGAATTCTTTTACAAACTCGATCGTGTCATGTGGGGCAGCCAGCGTGATGCCGGTGGCAGCCTTGAAAACATGGCCGGCAACGATACCGGCAAACAACACGAATGTGACCCCCAGTGAAACACCACCCAACTTGATCTTACCAAGCTTGACTCCGACGCAAATCACCGTGGCATAGAGTACCACAATGTGTGCAATGGAGTTGGGATTAGTCAAAAGATTAATAAACCATTCCATAAAAATATATAAGTGTTGGATTTAATGCTTCTGTAAAAAGAATATCCGCGTGCAAAAGTAGTTAAAAAGAATTATACCCCCCCAATTTTTAGCTCTAAATTTGGCTTTTGAGCAAAAGATTCACTACATTTGCTAGGACGATTCGTAATCTAAGAACCATAGATATGGCAGAAAAAAAAGAAAGACTTTTTGCCGATTTCCCCATACCGTCACATCAGGACTGGGTGGATAAGATCACCACAGACCTGAAAGGGGCGGATTTTGTGAAGAAATTGGTGTGGCGTACCAGTGAAGGTTTCACTGCTCAGCCGTTTTATCGCCGTGAAGACATTGCCGGTTGTCCGGCTCAGGATGTGCTTCCCGGTAAGTTTCCTTATACGCGTGGTAATAAGGCGAAAGACAATGCGTGGCTTGTCCGGCAGAACTTGCGTTGTGACGATGCGGCACAGTCGAATGCCAAGATCAAGGATATCCTGATGAAAGGGGTTGACTCGCTTGGCCTGAAATTGCCGAAAAACCTGTTGGATGAAGCTTATCTGCGTACCTTGCTGGAAGGAATCGAGCTGGATGCCGTAGAATTGAACCTGAGTACTTGTCAGGGACATACGGTGAAGTTGGCTCAACTGCTGGCCAATTACCTGAGAGAAAAAGGATATGATCCGGAACGGGTGTATGGAAGCATTGCGTTTGATCCGTTGGAGAAAGTTTTGACCAAAGGGAAGGATACGACTCCTTTGTTGGCGGCATTACCTAAACTGGCGGCTCTGTTGGCCGACTATCCGCATATCCGTTTTGTGGCCGTGAATGGGTTGACCTTGAACAATGCGGGTGCATATTGCTACCAGGAACTGGGATATGCCTTGGCATGGGGTAATGAGTATATGCAGCAGATGACAGATGCCGGTATTCCTGCGGATCAGGCAGCTAGCGCGGTGCGCTTTGAACTAGGTATCGGTGGCAATTATTTTATGGAAATAGCCAAATTCCGGGCTGCCCGTCAGTTGTGGGCCCATATCGTGAAACAGTATGGCGTGGAGGATGAGGCTTGTCGGATGCATGTGAATGCAACTACAAGCAGTTATAACAAGACTATTTATGACAGTCATGTGAACTTGCTTCGTACACAGACTGAGGCGATGAGTGCCGCGTTAGCGGGTGTAGAGTCGATTGTTGTGTCTCCATTTGACGAGACTTATGCCGAACCGAACGAATTCTCGGAGCGTTTGGCGCGCAACCAGCAATTGATCCTGAAGGAAGAGAGCCATTTTGATAAGGTGGTTGATCCGGCAGGCGGTTCTTATTTCGTGGAGGTGTTGACCGATTCATTGGCTAAGGAGGCTTGGAAACTGTTTTTGGAAGTGGAAACTGCCGGAGGATTCTTGGCGGCATTGAAAGCCGGAAGTGTACAGGCTGCCATCAATGAGACGGATGCGTCACGGCATAAACAAGCAGCCCAGCGTCGGGAGTTTATACTTGGAACGAACCAGTATCCCAATTTCAATGAAGATGCTACGGGGAAGACACCCCGGAAGATCGGTGGATGTTGTGGCTCGCATAGTGGAGAAGGACATACACATTCGTGCGAGAAACCTTTTGCAAAACTCGAAACAAGCAGACTTTCTTCGGCATTCGAAAACCTGCGGTTGCAGACCGAAGCGAGTGGCAAACGTCCGGTTGCGTTCATGTTGACCATCGGAAATTTGGTTATGCGCCAGGCACGTGCACAATTCAGTTGTAACTTCTTGGCTTGTGCTGGTTATGAGGTGATTGATAATTTGGGATTTGAGACCGTTCAGGAAGGTGTTGATGCGGCGATGCAGGCTCATGCCGATATCGTTGTATTATGCTCGAGCGATGACGAATATGCCGAATACGCCATTCCAGCTTATCAGGCACTATCCGGCAGAGCTATCTTTATTGTAGCCGGTAATCCGGCTTGCGCCGATGACCTGAAGGCAGCCGGAATAGAGCACTTTATCCACGTCCGTACCAACCAGTTGGAGACGTTGCAGTTCCTTAACGATAAATTAGGCATCTCATGAGAAAGCAATTTAATGATATACCCGTTTTTGCAAAGCCGGAAAACGGTGACGGACTTGCATGGCAGGCCGCCGAAGGCATCCGTCCTGAGTGGCGTACTCCGGAACAAATTGATATAAAACCGGCTTATACGAAAGAAGATTTGGAGGGAATGGAGCATTTGGACTATGCAGCTGGTCTTCCTCCTTATTTACGCGGCCCTTATTCGATGATGTATCCGTTCCGCCCTTGGACAATCCGTCAATATGCCGGATTCTCTACGGCTGAAGAGAGTAATGCGTTCTACCGCCGCAACTTGGCCAGTGGACAGAAAGGCCTTTCTGTTGCTTTTGACCTCCCTACACACCGTGGTTATGATCCCGACAATGAGCGTGTGGTAGGCGATGTGGGTAAGGCCGGAGTTTCCATCTGTTCGCTTGAGAACATGAAAGTACTCTTTGCCGGTATCCCATTGAATAAGATGTCTGTTTCGATGACGATGAACGGTGCGGTGCTGCCCATATTGGCCTTTTACATTTGTGCCGGTTTGGAACAGGGAGCTAAACTGGAAGAGCTTTCGGGAACTATCCAGAATGACATTTTGAAGGAGTTTATGGTGCGTAATACCTATATTTATCCTCCTTCGTTCTCTATGAAGATCATTGCCGATATCTTTGAGTATACCTCTCAAAAGATGCCGAAGTTCAATTCTATCTCTATTTCAGGCTATCATATGCAAGAGGCAGGTGCTACCGCTGATATCGAATTGGCTTATACCTTGGCAGACGGTATGGATTACCTGCGGGCAGGACTGAATGCCGGTATCGATATTGATGCGTTTGCTCCCCGCCTTTCTTTCTTTTGGGCTATTGGTGTTAATCATTTTATGGAGATAGCCAAGATGCGTGCGGCCCGTTTGTTGTGGGCTAAAATTGTGAAGAGCTTTGGTGCAAAGAATCCGAAGTCAATGGCACTTCGTACGCACTCGCAAACTTCTGGCTGGTCGCTTACGGCACAGGATCCTTTCAATAACGTAGGACGTACTTGCGTGGAGGCCATGGCGGCCGTGTTGGGCCATACCCAGTCGTTGCATACCAATTCGTTGGACGAAGCGATTGCCTTGCCAACCGATTTCTCGGCTCGTATTGCTCGTAATACGCAGATCTACATTCAGAATGAGACGCAGGTTTGTAAGCACATTGATCCTTGGGCCGGTTCTTATTATGTGGAAGCACTCACAGATGAAATTGCCCGTAAAGCATGGGCGCATATCCAGGAAATTGAGAAGTTGGGTGGTATGGCCAAGGCTATCGAGACCGGTTTGCCTAAAATGCGTATCGAGGAGGCTGCCGCCCGTACCCAAGCCCATATCGACTCGGGAGAGCAAACCATCGTCGGTGTCAATAAATACAAGTTGGAGCAAGAAGATCCGATTGATATTTTGGAGGTGGACAATACGGCAGTGCGCAAGCAGCAGGAGGCTGAGCTGGCCAAGTTGAAAGCTTCTCGTGACGAAGCGGAAGTGAAACGCGCATTAGAGGCTATTACAGCTTGTGTACAAGAGTTCCATGATGGTAAGAAGAGCCAGCAAAACTTATTGGATCTTGCCGTACAGGCTGCTATGGCACGCGCCACTTTAGGAGAGATTTCTACCGCTTGCGAGCAGGTGGTAGGCCGCTATAAAGCTGTTATTAAAACCATTTCGAACGTGTATTCTTCAGAAAGTAAAAACGACAAAGCCTTTAGTGAAGCTTGTCGGTTGACCGACGAATTCGCCCAGCGTGAGGGACGTCGTCCGCGTATTATGATTGCGAAGATGGGGCAGGACGGACACGACCGCGGTGCGAAAGTTTGTGCTACCGGATATGCCGATTGCGGGTTCGATGTTGACATGGGACCTTTGTTCCAGACACCGGCCGAGTCGGCGCGTCAGGCCGTAGAGAACGATGTGGACGTGCTGGGCGTAAGTTCATTGGCGGCCGGGCATAAGACACTTGTCCCTCAGGTTATCGAAGAACTGAGAAAACTGGGACGTGAAGACATCATGGTAATTGCCGGTGGTGTGATCCCTGCTGGCGACTACGATTTCCTTTACCGTGCAGGTGTTGCCGCTATCTTTGGACCGGGTACTTCGGTAGCCCATAGTGCTTGTGAAATCATGCGCTTTTTACTGGAGGAGGCCGAGTAACTGACTCTTTTATCCCGAATTTATAGAAAGCCGGACACCCAAGGCTCATGATGGTGTCCGGCTTTTATTATGTCCGGTTTCATGCCGCTTTTTCATCCGGAATATGTTTACCGTTGTCACACAAGGGTGATAAAAGATGTGTTAAGTTGGTTTAAATGAAGGCGAGCTGTCTGTCAAACAATTATCTTTGCACGCTCTAAAAAAAGATAGTTTGATAGTTTAGCAATAACGACGTATGAAAAAGAGTTTAATGGCCTTGGCTTTTGGAACTTTTGGCTTGGGCGTTGCCGAGTTCGTGATGATGGCAATTTTGCCCTATGTTGCAGCCGATATGGGTGTTTCCATTCCTTCTGCGGGAAATTTGATTTCGGCTTATGCCCTTGGGGTGTGTATCGGTGCACCGGTACTGACACTGGCGCGTAAACGTCCCTTGAAGCACTTATTGTTGGTCTTGGTTGCTTTAATGGCGGCCGGTAATTTATTGGCTGCCCTTTCGCCCAGTTACTGGACTTTGATGTTGGCGCGCTTACTTTCGGGTTTACCTCACGGAGCTTATTTCGGGGTTGCTTCTATTGTTGCTTCCCGCCTTGCTCCCGAAGGAAAAGGCGCGTTGGCGGTCTCGGCGATGGTTTCGGGTATGACTGTTGCCAATTTGGCTGGTGTGCCAGTAGGCACCTTCATGGCTCATTTGTTTACTTGGCGCATCGCTTTTTTGTTTGTCGGTGTGTGGGGTTGTTTTGTGTTTTGGAGTATCTGGCGTTTTGTTCCTCATGTGCGCGGACTGGAACCCAGCACGTTCAAGGCACAATTCCGTTTTTTGCGTTCGTCCGCACCGTGGCTCATCATTGTCCATTCGCCAAGGCTTTTTCAGCATCCGAAGTG
>CABSGW010000082.1 GCA_902477365.1 uncultured Prevotellaceae bacterium | reverse complement strand
GCGCTTACCTGAGCCGTTTTAACTTCTCGGGGGCCGACCAGGAGAAAAAATGTGGTGTACTCTCGGGCGGTGAACGCAACCGGTTGCACCTGGCCATGGCATTGAAGGAAGAAGGCAATGTATTGTTGCTGGACGAACCGACCAATGACATTGACGTGAATACCCTGCGCGCGCTGGAAGAGGGTCTGGACGAATTTGCGGGATGTGCAGTTGTCATCAGCCACGACCGTTGGTTCCTGGACCGCATCTGTACACACATTCTGGCATTCGAAGGCGATGGTAATGTATTCTTCTTCGAGGGCAGTTACAGCGACTACGAGGTGAACAAAGCCAAACGTACGGGTAAGGAAGAGCCTAAGCGTATTCGTTACCGTAAACTGGATGAATAGCGGGCAAACCAATCATGAAATCCATCCTCATTACACATGCGCTGGAAGCTGAGCGCATTGAGTTATCTTTTTCCGGTTATGACTGTACACAGGTCATAACCGGAATTGGTAAGACGGCCAGTAGCTTTGCACTCATGAAGGCCCTTACACAACAAACGCCTTGTATGGTGATAAACATTGGTACAGCCGGAACGGTCAACCACCACATAGGAGACATCTTACTGGGTACGGCATTTATTGACCGGGATCTGGAAAGTACCCGACTGCCCGGTGTTCCCTACTCTATCGAAGCAACCGCGAACGAGTTGCCGCCGGCTGTCCGGGAATGGCCTTCCATCCTACAGGGACAAGCACACAATGCCCGTTTTACGGTGAATACCGGTGACAACTTTGTGACCGACCTGAAGACGCTGACAGGTGATGTTGTTGACATGGAAGCCTATGCGCAGGCGTTTATCTGTCAAGAAGAGAAAATCCCCTTTATCGCAGTAAAATACGTTACAGACATCATTGGAAAAAATTCGGTGGCAGCCTGGGAACAGAAACTCCATGATGCCCGCACGGCCTTGACAGCCTACTTCGAAGAAAGGAATCTATAAGAGGCTGCTTCCGGCAACAGGTGTTGTCCTGTATCCGGAAGCAGCCTCTTATATAACCCAAAACGGCCGGAAGCTGCAAGGAGCATTCCGGCCGTCTTCTGAACAATATGCATTTTTTATTTACGGGGCGTATCGCGTTTTACGAGTTCTACCACCACTTTTCCTGAGGCATTGCACAAACTCAACGTCTTACCTTTTGCCTTCACCTTGGCTACTTCGCCCATGGCCGACAAGAACTTGGTTTCGTATTTATCCTCGAAACAAGCCATCCGTGTAGAGCCCATACGGCTGAAATCGGCCACACCTTTGGAGAGTTCCTCCGCATTGATACCACCCGTCAAACGGTTGCAGCCAGTAAAGCCATAAACGCGCTGTTCTTTTACATCAAAGCCTAAATAAGGGGTCTTATCGGAAGGGACTATCTTTTCACCTTGAATGCTGACAACGTCCCACTCGCCGTTAAACGCCTGCGGAGAGGTTGTCTTTTGCGTAGTGGCACATGCCGTGAATAAGAAAGTAAATGCTGATAGAATAAATAATTTCATTGTTTGTTTCATAATTACTAATTTGATTGCTTAAAATTTATATCCCAATGTAAGTAATAATTGCTGCTTATCCAGTTTCACGTTGCTGGCCAAGGCTTCATTTACATTAGAAGCGTCTCCCTGCTGCGTGTTATAGGGGTAGAATGTTCCTTTTTGTTTTTGCAACTGATAGGCAAAGTCCACATACAGGTGGTTGCCACGATATCCCAACCCACAGGTGTAACGGTTGATGTCCGACAAGTTCATGTAGTCGGTAGAAGTGGCATAGTCAATGGATGCACTATTGATGTTGTGATTCAGGAATGCATCTTTCCGGAAAGCACTGGTCACATAGTTATATCCGGCCCTGATAGAGAACCCATCGACCACCCGTATCTCCGCTCCTAGCTTAAACGTGCTTACGCCTTTCAGTTGTTTTCTGAGTTCGCGTTCCAACGCATGGTCTGTTGACTCGCTATCATACCAATAATCCCACTCCCAGTCATCGTCATACTTTACTCCGGCCGAGGTATAATCGGCATACTCGTATTCAGCACCCAAAGCCAACCAATTGCCTATAGTATGCCCCAAACTTACATTGAACTTCCACGGCGTTTCCACCTGGTACGTATACCCGTCAATAGCGTGCTTGTAATCGTAGGACGAGCTATGTCCGGCCAAATCGGAGTATACTGCATTATAGGCATCGGCACGCAAATTGAGGTATGTTGGAGAAGCTACCGAAAAGCCGATTCGGAAAGGTGAGTCGTAAAACGGACGCACAATAGCTCCTAGTTTCACATCGAATCCGTTTCCGCTCAAACTCCGACTATCAATCATGGTGTATTTACCGTCATCATATTCTGGTGTACCCAGTTTTTCCCAATATTCGGAATAGCTGTCCATGTCGACACTATAAGCACCTATCGTTACACCCAGATAAAAACGGTCTTCCAAATTGAACGAGAAGTTAAAGTCAAACTCCTGCATGCTCCCGGAAGAGGCCTTTCTAAAGCGGTTCTGGGTTGAATTGTACACATCGTAGACCGGTTCACCGTATTCGTCTGTCGTAGGGTTTATCAGATAAGTCTCATAGCCCGCAATGGCATAAGGGGGAGCATAGTTTTCACCCCATAGCAGCATCATATCGGCCATAGCCCATGTTTGTGACGCTCCCGGATTACGCTGTGACACATCAAGCAACTGATTGAAGTTTTTTCTTTTATGATAGTTGAATCCCATATTGAAAAAACGCAAAGTGCCTGTATCGCTGAACTTTGAAGAATATACAAAGCCGATGTTATCGAAAGACACATGTGTGGGAGAATGGCCATCGAATTTTTTCCCGTCGAGCATGGTACGCAAACTGAGCGAAGTGGCAACATCGCTGGAACGGTACAGACCGATACCGGCCGGATTGGTCCCCATAACAGACAGATCGGCACCCAGTGCGCTCATAGCGCCTCCCATACCCACGTAACGGGCCGTACCGTTCAAATCTTCTGAAATGAAGTTTTCAACCTGATATACATCTTGCGCCGAAGCTTGCAGGCAACCTCCAAGCAGGGCCGCTACTAATAAATTCTTTTTCATAACATCAATCTCCTATCTTCTTCCACGTTGCGGACGGCTCACACCTCCTCCACCGCCACCTCGTTGCATCCGGTTTTGGGTGGGAGTGGTTATTGAACGCTGACGATTATTAATTCCTGATCCGGAGTTATCACGCAAACTACGCTGCGGTCTTTCGCGCTGCTCAACCGGCGTTGAAGGACGCTGTATAGGCCGTTGCTCCCCTCTGTTGGGCTGAACAGGGCGTATTCTGTCTGAAGAAACCGGCGCACGCCTGTCTGTCGGCCTGTTTGAGTTATGATTAACCCGGTCTCTGCTGCGGTAATTGTTTCCTCCAGTCCAGACCCTACCGCCGGAACTGCCTCTGTACACGCGGTGTGTTTGTCCCGAAGGTCGATTCACACCCGGACGGTGATAGTAAGGAGGTCTGTAATGCGGTCGATTCCAACCCCAATGCGGTCCATGATGCCAGCCCCAATGGGGAGGACGATGCCACCACGGATCGTACCAAGACGAATGCCAATGGAACGACCACCCTGGGGAATACCATCCACCTGCATAGTAAGGACCGTTCCAATACCAAGAATCCCAATATAAGGAATTCCACCCCCAAGGGGAATAATATACAATTTAGCAACCTTAGAGCAGAGGCGACCTACAACCCTGCTAACATAAACACCTACCGTTGGAGAATGGAAACGTAACAAACGACGTGAATAGGCATACTCCTCATCCGACTCGTAGTTATCTGTCGTTACGTCATAGCCTTCATCCAAATAAAGGGTATCGTTGTCGTATGAATCGTCATACGAAACCCTCCTGTTGTATTCGTCCACATCCCGGTCATCGTTGGTCACGGTGACGGTACGCTCCTTGATAACAATGTTCTTCTCTTGCTTAACTTCTTTTCCTTTTTTAGTGGGAACGAAGTATAAATCATCTGCCTGGGAAAAAGCCCCGACTGACACACACATGGCAATAATTGCACTAAAGTACCTCGTTTTCATAAGTGTGAAGTTTATATTATTACTCACGAAGTTACGGCTTTTCTATGATACGGTTAAGGGAATTACCCTAATTTAGAAGACGGGAATCCCTATTTTATATTTTTTATAGAAATCAAAAATATAAAATTTCAATCTAAGAAGCTCTTTATAAACAAGATGGCAAAGACTTAACATGTAAATCTTTGCCATCTTAAAAAGAAACAAAAAGTTTTTTACTGCATAGAACCGCCCACAATATCCAATAATTCAGTGGTTATGGCTTGCTGGCGTGACTTATTATACATCAGCGTCAAGTCCTGCAAAAGTTCGTCTGCATTGTCGGTGGCAACCTGCATCGCTATTACCCGAGCAGCATGCTCACTGGTCAAACTGTCCAGCAAAGCAGCATAAACCTGCAAATGCAATGTCTTGGGGATCAACGGTTCTACGATATAATCGGTAGAAGAGTCCAACCGATCGGTATCACTCGCAGAAATCAAATTAACCGGCAGAAACTGCTCATGTCTTAGCAGTTGCGTTGACGTAGATTGAAAATGATGGTAGATCAGATCAACACGATCGACCCGCCCTGCCACATATTGTTCCATGTAGTAACGGGCTATATCAGCCGCCTCTGCATAGGTTGGCTTATCCAATAAGGCTGCGTGATCGTCCTCGGCCGGATATCCCATCTTTTTCATTGCCTCGGCAGCCTTACGTCCTATGGCACACACACCCACTTCTTTGACTCCATTTGAAAGATAGCCGTCTATCACCTGCTTTGCTTTTTTTATAACATTCGCATTATATCCTCCGCAAAGGCTGGAATTAGAAGTATAAATAATAAGTGCGACACGCTCTACCTTTCTTGCCTGCACATAAGAAGGCATCAACTCTTGGTCCATACCTTTCACAAAACAAGACAAGATCTCACTTAGCTGCTCCTGATAGGGCAACATGTGTTCAACGGCTTGTTGTGCCTTATGCAACTTAGACGAAGCAACCATCTTCATAGCACTCGTTATCTTGCGAGTACTATTGACCGAGGCTATACGCGTTTTAACTTCTTTCAATGAAGGCATAACTCTTAATCTTTATATTGTGCAGCAATAGACAATGCCAGTTCTTCGATCTTAGCGGTTACATCGTCCGAAATATTTCCCTTCGTCAGTTCATCCAAAATGGTGTCTTGATATTGCGCACGGACTACTTGTAAAAAGTTTTCCTGGAAATCGCGTATCCGATCAATAGGCACATTACGCAACAGACCATGAACACCGCAATACAAGATAGCAACTTGCTCGCCTACCGGCATCGGGCTATATTGGGGCTGAATGAGCAATTCGTTGTTTTTACGTCCACGATCCAAGGTCATAGCCGTTACAGCATCCATGTCCGAAGAGAATTTTGAGAATGCCTCTAACTCCCGGAACTGCGCTTGGTCTATTTTAAGCGTTCCGGCAATCTTTTTCATACTCTTGATTTGCGCAGCTCCTCCCACACGCGAAACCGAAATACCTACATCAATCGCCGGACGGAAACCCTGGTTGAATAAGTTCGTATCCAAATAAATCTGACCATCCGTAATTGAAATCACATTTGTCGGAATATACGCAGACACGTCACCAGCCTGTGTCTCAATGATAGGAAGAGCTGTTAAAGAACCTCCACCAACAACCTTTCCCTTCATACATTCAGGCAAGTCGTTCATCTGAGCGGCAACCTCTGTCTGGTTGTTGATTTTAGCCGCACGCTCCAACAGTCTTGAATGCAAATAAAACACATCGCCCGGATATGCTTCGCGTCCAGACGGACGACGCAGGATCAATGAGATTTCCCGATACGCAACAGCTTGTTTAGACAAGTCATCGTACACCACCAGCGCATGTTTGCCTTGGTCTCTGAAATACTCACCGATAGCGGCACCCGCAAAGGGAGCATAATATTGGAGAGCAGCCGGTTCGGCAGCCGTAGCCGACACAATGATGGTGTAAGGCATGGCTCCATGTTCCTTCAACGTGTTGACGATATTGGCAACAGTAGATGCTTTTTGCCCGATTGCCACATAAATACAATAAACAGGATTGCCTGCTTCATAAGCCGTCCGCTGGTTAATGATAGTATCAATGGCTATGGCCGTTTTACCAGTCTGGCGGTCACCGATAATCAGCTCACGCTGTCCCCTACCAATGGGTATCATAGAATCGACCGCACGCAAACCTGTCTGAAGTGCCTGATTCACCGGTTGGCGATAAATAACACCTGGCGCTTTACGCTCCAGAGGCATTAAAAACGTTTCACCTGTGATAGGAACGCCACCGTCCAAAGGAACACCTAAAGGATTGATGACACGCCCTAACATCGCATCACTTACTTCGATCGAGGCAATACGGTCGGTACGTTTAACGCTTTGTCCTTCCTTGATACCTTCTGTCGGACCAAGCAATACGGCACCTACATTATCTTCTTCCAGGTTCATGGCAATGGCCATCGTCCCGTTCTCAAACTCTAGCAACTCGTTAGCTGTCACATTACGAAGTCCGTAAATACGCGCAACGCCATCGCTTACTTGAAGAACAGTACCGACTTCTTCGAATTTCAGCTCCGTGCTAAGTCCTTTAAGCTGTTCAAGCAAGATCTCTGAAACCTCGCTGGGGTTAATATTATTAGACATAAATGATTCTCTAGTCTTTAATTAATAAACTTCATTCTACACCTAGTTGTTTTGCAGCAACGACCGCTTTACACGCTGTAAACTCCGCTTCAAACTTGCATCCAAGCGATATGTGTCGTACTCAATGATAAACCCGCCTTGAATTTCCGGATCTGTAGCAATAGACAAATCAACCATTCCTTGGCATTTTTGTTTTATCACGGCTTTAAATCGCTCTGTTGTCTTTGTGTCGACAGGTGCAGCTGTTGTAACTTTACAAGTTATCAGACCTGTTTTTTGCCGATATAACTCAACATAAGAATAAGCCATGAATAGCAACATTTCCACCCGACGATTCCGTACAACTAACTGCAAGAACTTTTGCACACAGGCTGAAACCGTATCCGGCTGCCCGCATGCGCTCACCAACAGCGAGTACTTTGTATCGTTGCTTAGAGCCGGATTACCCAACATGGCACGAAGCTCCGGTACTTTACGATACACCTCAATCAGTGTACACATGCTATCGTACACGGACTTTTCATCATGTGCTTCTTCGGCATATTTCAGTAATGCGGTGGCATAACGAGTTGAAATAGTTCCAATATTCATGATTTATAATTTTGTCTTGTCGTCAGTTATTTCATCAATATAGCGATTCACCAAATCTTGTTTATTGGTCGGAGAATCAAGTTCTTTCTGCAATATTTTTGTTGCTACAAGCATAGATAGCTCCACAACCTGAAGGCGAACCTCCTGCAAGGCTTTCTCTTTCTCCGAAACGATTTGACTTTTCGCTTCTTCAAGCAATTTGCGACCTTCTATATGGGCCTGCTCTTTTGCTTTTTGAACCAGTAGGTCACGCGTTGACATTGCATCTTTGATTATTTGGGCTTGCTGTTCTCTTGCTTCTTTCAGTATAGCCTCACTTTCAAGTTTGATGTTAGCCAACTTCTCATTTGCCTCCCGAGCACTCTTCAATGAGTCATCAATGAATTGCTTACGCTCTTCCACCATCTTCACAATAACAGGAAAACCATATTTTGCGAGGATGATAAAAACCGTAAGGAATGCCAGAAGCATCCAGAACAGTAACCCACTATCTGGTGTTAATAGAGATGGCATGTAACTTCAATATTACAAGAAAAGACACAATAAACAAACAATCACGGCAAACAGGGCTACACCCTCAACCAAGGCCGCAATAATAATCATGTTGGTACGAAGCTGACCGGTAGCCTCAGGCTGGCGAGCCATAGCTTCCATAGCCGAACTACCAATTTTACCAATACCCACACCTGCACCAATAGCAGCGATACCTGCACCTATACCAGCACCTAACTTTGCTAATCCTGCGGAAGCCGCAGCCTGTAATAACACGAGTGATAACATAACCTTAAAATTTTATTAGTTAATAATTTATTTATTCTTTATGAATGTTCTTCTTGATGAGCCAGTCCAATAAACACTGCACTCAACATGGTAAATACATAGGCCTGAATAAATGCTACCAACAGCTCTAAACAGTCCATAAAAATGGTCATCAGCACACTGACAAAACTAAGTGACGCACCAACAACAGCGCCAAAGCTACAGGCAATAAAAATCACACAGGTCAGCGATAGCACAATGGCGTGACCGGCAAGCATATTCGCAAACAAACGCACCATCAAGGCAAAGGGTTTGGTCAATATACCGAAAAACTCAATAACCGGCATCATCGGAATCGGTATTTTCAACCACAAAGGAACGTTGGGCCAGAATATCTCTTTCCAATATTCTTTATTGCCAAACAAATTAATGGCTAAAAACGTACATATCGACAAAAAGAATGTAATCGTTATATTACCGGTTAAATTTGCTCCACCTGGAAAGATTGGTACCAACCCCAATACATTGCTGATAAAGATGAAAAAGAACGCTGTCAGCAAATAAGGCGAATAGAACTTATAGTGTTTCTCTCCTATACTGTTCTTAATCACATCATCATTGATCATCATTACAAACATCTCAATGAAACCGACAAAACCTCTGGGCGACTCGTCTCCGGGCTTTCTGTGCTTGTACCATCTGGCACAATAAAGGAAGATAACCAACATCAGGGCTACAACAATCCACAATTGCACCACATTTTTTGTAATCGAGATATCAACAGGACGAACCTTTTCGCCATTTATATCTTCACAGATCTTTCCGTCATAAGGTGCATCTTTGGCGATATAAAAACCATTGTAACTGGCATGCCCGTGTTCAAGTTTTGCAGAAGAAAAGCACGTCCAGCCCACTCTTTCACTATACAGAATAACCGGAAGCGGAATAGATATATGACGATCTCCAATAGTCGTTATATGCCATTCATACGCATCACTGGTGTGCCCAAACACAATTTCCTTAACATCTACACCACCACTCGTTTTCGTTTCCTCATGGTTTTCTGCAGCTTTCATGCCACCAGGTAACAATAATAATAGGCAAAGTATCAAGTACTTGTGTCGATATATAAAATGAACGATATTCATGAGTTAATCTTCTTTTTTTAAGGATTCAATTCTGACAAAATAGAGGTTTATCACGATAATCGAAAACAGATAATTACACGAAAACAAGGATATTCCGGCAACTTTGTTTTCAGATGTACACAACAAGAATATAGCCAAAACCGAAAAGGCGCATATCGTGTTGATAATCTTATTGATTATGTAAAAACCTACCAAGCGCGATGAATAGTTACATGTTATCCATTTATGCACAAACATCACAAGTACATTATAGCAAAAGAAAAACAATCCAAAACCTAAAAGACTAGGCATAGACAAACTGCCCTTTACATACTCACCCATAACTAAATAAGATAGTATGCAGATCAAGGTAAAGCCTGTAAACGCAATTCCTGTGTATCTAAACAGCCACGGATTGATTCTTTGGTTACACATAAAACCTACTATTTTATTCGATACATAACACTATTTCATTGTTCTCCACACGAACAAATCCACTCTGAATCGGAATACTTGTTTCCTCCTTTGTATCTGTTGTATAAATCACATCCCCACCCCCTAGACTAGAAATGATAGGAGCATGGTTGTTCAACACTTCGAATTGTCCTTTCGAACCAGGAAGTAGTAACCTACTGATGCCTCCTTCAAACAACAGCTTTTCCGGAGAAATAATTTTAAGATGCATTCCTTCTTTCATAGCGTATTATTTTTGAGCGGCAGACAACAAGCGTTTTCCTTTTTCAATGGCATCTTCTATCGTGCCTACATTTAAGAAAGCCTGTTCGGGCAAATCGTCCACTTCACCATCCAATATCATGT
>CABSGW010000081.1 GCA_902477365.1 uncultured Prevotellaceae bacterium | reverse complement strand
GGGAGCCGCCGGGGGAAAGACTGGGGGCAATCGGGAGTTCATACCTTCAATGGCTTTGGCAGCTAAGGCTTTTGGAGCTACCGGTTATTTTATGGAGGTGCATCCTGATCCGGAAAAGGCCTTGAGCGACGGAACGAATATGTTGTATTTAAGCGATTTAGAAAATATTATTAGATCACTGTTATGAGCAGAATGACTGAAATAGCAATACAATGCATTAAGGATGAAGCACAAGCATTGTTGGATATGATCCCGTCAATAGATGATAGTTTCGATAAGGCGGTTGATCTGATTTTAAACTGTTCCGGGAAAGTTGTTATAACAGGGGTGGGTAAAAGTGGGCATATTGGTGCAAAAATAGCAGCGACGTTGTCAAGTACGGGGACTCCGAGTTTTTTCATTAGTCCACTGGATGTTTTTCATGGCGATTTGGGAGTGATGACTCAAAAAGATGTTGTTTGGGCCATTTCTAACTCCGGGCAGACGGATGAGTTGTTGCGTTTTCTCCCTCATTTGTTGGACAAGCAAATACCAGTGATTGGTATGAGTGGAAACCCTGCTTCTTTGTTGGCAAAATATGCAACGGTTCATTTGAATGTTGCGGTTCAGCATGAGGCTTGTCCATTAGGACTTGCACCAACATCTTCAACAACAGCTACATTGGCTATGGGAGACGCGATAGCTTGTGCATTAATTGAGGCACGCCATTTCGATGCTTCCGATTTTGCACGCTTTCATCCGGGAGGAACATTGGGCAAGCGTTTGTTGACCAAAGCACGTGACGTAATGCGTTGTGACGATCTGCCTGTTGTGTCTCCTGAAATGAAGTTAGGGGAAGCGGTGATTCATGTCAGCAATGGACGTTTGGGACTTTGTGTTGCAGTAGAAAACGATCAGGTTGTAGGTATTATAACAGACGGTGATGTGCGTCGGGCTATGGAGAGTTCCCAAGATAAATTCTTCAGCCTCTCTGTAAAAGATATCATGACCAAGACGCCTAAAACGGTTTCTCCGGAGGAAAAAATAGAAAAGATACAAACGATCATGCATCAGAATAAAATTCACTCTGTGTTGGTTGTGGATGATACGATGAGGTTGTTGGGTATAGTGGATTCTTTCTTAACGATGATATAGTTCTAATAAACAAAATAGATCATGGAAGAAGGCTGGTTAACCAGCCTTCTTAATTGTTACAAAAATGAATTTGAGGCTATTTATATATACATTGATACTACTTTGGGGAGGATGTATATCGAGTTTCGCTCATGTAGTTAGGAGCGATTCTACGATTATGAAATTCTTGTCCGAAAATGGAATATCATTTACACATAATAATAGTGCGGTTTTACTGAAAAGCGGAGACGAAAAGTTTCAGGATATGTTTTCTGCAATTAAGCAGGCTAAAGAAACCATTCACTTGGAATATTTTAATTTCAGGAATGATTCAATAGGGAATGCCTTATTTGACTTATTGGCAGAGAAAGTAAAACAAGGAGTCAAGGTAAGGGCGCTGTTTGACAGTTTTGGTAATGAGTCAAACAACCGTCCTTTACGTAAAAGACATATGGTGAAATTAAGGAAACGAGGTATTGAGATTTACGAATATGATCCTTTACGTTTTCCTTGGATAAACCATGTATTTCATCGGGATCATCGGAAAATTGTCGTGATAGATGGTTTGGTGGCTTATACTGGTGGTATGAATGTGGCAGACTATTATATCAAAGGGAAACCGGATATTGGTGATTGGCGCGATATGCATTTGCGGTTGGAAGGAGATGTTGTTTGTTGTTTACAGGGAATTTTTCTACGTATGTGGAATCAGGTTAGTGGGCAACATATATCAGGACCGGAATTATATCCCGGTATGCGCGAAGCTTCCGATTGGTTTGATGATTTAAAACCGGATACAACCAGAACTGCAGGTATAAAGAATATTGCAGTTGTTAATCGTGAACCAGAACTGTCTCCACGCATTATTCGAGAAACATTTGTTGCGGCGATTAATAGCGCGCAGCACCAAATTCAATTAATCAACCCTTATTTTACGCTTAATCGTAAAATAAGAAAGGCATTAAAACACGCGATAGATCGTGGGGTTGATGTACAAATAATGGTCTCGGAAGCCAGCGACATTCCTATTACTCCGCGTGTCGTTGATTACAATGCGAAAAGATTGATGAAAAAAGGGGCTGAGATCTATTATTATCAAGGAGGCTTTCATCATTCTAAAGTGATGATGATTGATAGCTTGTATAGTTTTGTAGGTTCAGCTAATCTGAATAGTCGTAGCTTAGCTTATGATTACGAGTGTAATGTTATGATTGTAGATTCCTGTACAACGAGAGAATTACAACATTTATTTAATGATGATAAGGAGCTGAGATGTTATCGACTGACTCCTGAAAAATGGAAGCAACGGCCATGGGGATTACGTATGCAAGCATGGTTATTCCATTTCTTGGAGCCGTTTATTTAAAGTGAATTTGATATGTTAAATAAATATTATCAGTAAAGTTTCGGATGTCATGAATGAAAATATATTAATTTCTTCTTTTTTATCATACTTAGTTCTTCTGTGATTTTATGGTTGATCCATTAGCAAACTTAATTACTGAATATCCCAAGATAGTGAAATAAAAAAAGCGGTTAATCCCGCTCCTTTTGTAAAGAATCCCCTTATTGGGATTCTTTTCCGCTTTGTTCCTAAAAACAAAATAAACCTAATACCTAACTTAAAACAATCTTGTTATCCTTAAAGTAATATATCCGTATCACTACGGTTATGAACTATCATTTCTTTAACTGATACAAAGTTAGAGACTTCCTTTGAATTGAAAAAACTTCTCTTCCTAAAAAGAGGATATTTTGTTCTATTTTAATGATATTGTTCTTGTTTTGCAACATTGACTTTACAAAATAAGTGCGATGTGCGGAAAGATTGTATATTTGTATCGTGAATATAGAGAGTGTTAAATGGTTAATCGTGTGGTGCGGTATACTGTTTTCTTTTAGTGGTAAAGCACAACAGCAGTTTCGAGTGGCAGAGTTTAATGTCGAAAATCTGTTTGACTGTAATCACGATGAAGGAAAGCGGGACGAAGAGTTTTTGCCTCAATCGGAACGTTGTTGGACATGGGGCAGATATTGGAAAAAGCAGAAGTTTTTGAGTAAGGCTTTGATCGCTTTGGGTGGTAGTCAGCCAGCGGATTTAATTGCATTGTGCGAAGTTGAAAACGATACGGTATTGAGGGATTTAACACAGCGTTCGCCACTGCGTGTGGCTGATTATCATTACCTGATGACGGAGAGTCGTGATGAGCGGGGTATGGATGTGGCTCTTCTGTATCAACCTGCAACGTTCAAACCTTTAATGACTAATACCATTCGTGTAAAGCCTGTACCCAATCAACGGATAACCCGGGATGTGTTGCATGTGACAGGTCGTTTGCAAACGGGAGATACGCTGGATGTATTTGTCTGTCATTTACCTAGTAAAAAAGGAGGACGTGAAGCTGCAGACTATCGTTTGAGGGTGACTTCCGCCATACGTGTGGCGGTTGATTCGGTTATGCAATTACGATGTGTTCCTCAGCTGATTGTGACGGGCGATTTTAATGATACCTATAAGGATAAGTCGGTACGTAAGGGATTAAAGGCTCTGCCTTTTGATGGTGGAATTCCCAAGGAACGTGAGCTGTATGTGTTGTCGACAAAGTTAAGGGGAAAACATGCCGGCATTTCGGGGACTTATTATTATCAACAACGTTGGGAGCAGTTGGATCAGTTCATTGTGAATGGACGTTTACTGCGGACGGATAATGGAATTTACACAAAAGCCGATGCTTGTAAAATTGCAGATTATCCGTTTTTGTTGGTCCGGAATGCACTGAATGAGTGGGTGCCGTGGCGCACCTATTTAGGTCCTGTATATAAAGGTGGATACAGTGATCATCTTCCGTTGGTTACAGTCTTTCATTACTCATGGTGATAGGGCTCTCCTTTCGAAATCGTGAGTGCCCTGTATATTTGCTCTACAAATAACAGACGTATCATCTGATGTGAGAATGTCATCTTAGAGAGTGATATTCGTTCGTGAGCCAATGCGTAAATTTGTGGTGCGAATCCGTAGGGGCCACCAATGATGAACACCAATCTGCGGTTAACGGTAGTCAATTTGTTCTCCAAATACTTTGAAAAATCCACCGAGCGGAATTCTTTGCCTTTTTCATCCAGCAACACAATGGTATCGCCGGGTTTTAGTTGCTTTTGAAGCAGTTCGGCCTCTTTGTTTTTTTGTTGTTCGCAACTTAGGTTCTTGGTATTCTTCAATTCTGGAATAACCTCTATTTCAAAGGGGATGTAGCGCGTAATGCGTTTGGTATATTCGTCAATAAGGGCGTTAAGATGAGGATCGATGGTTTTCCCAATGAGTATAAAAGTCGTTTTCATACGGCAAAGATACCATTTTTCGGTATCTTTGTAAGCAGATTTCTTTCAACTCTCGTCGAAAAAAATTACTTTTGCAAAAAATGGATTTAAAATAATAATAGAATCAATGTATACTGTAGACGAATTAAACGATCGTTTGATTGATTTGGCTTTTTCGGAGGATATAGGAGATGGTGATCATACCACACTTTGTTGTATTCCGTCGGATGCAATGGGAAAGTCTAAATTGCTGATAAAAGAAAAAGGTGTGTTGGCCGGAGTGGAAATGGCGAAACGTATTTTTAACCGTTTTGATCCGACCATGCAGGTTGACGTTTTTATAGAAGATGGAGCAGAGGTGAATCCGGGAGATGTGGCCATGATTGTGACGGGTAAGGTGCAAAGTCTGTTACAAACAGAGCGCCTTATGTTGAATGTGATGCAGCGTATGAGCGGTATTGCTACAATGACCCGTAAATATGTGGCTCGTTTGGAGGGTACACATACCCGCGTGTTGGATACACGAAAGACTACACCCGGTATGCGTATGCTGGAGAAAGAAGCTGTAAAGATCGGTGGAGGGGTGAACCATCGCATCGGTTTGTTCGATATGATATTGTTGAAAGACAACCATGTGGATTTTGCTGGGGGTATAGCCAATGCACTAGCTCGTTGCCATCAATATTTGCAGGAAAAAGGAAAAAAACTGAAGATAGAAATAGAGGTACGTTCGTTTGACGAATTGAACCAAGTGCTGGAACTTGGTGGTGTTGACCGGGTGATGTTGGACAATTTTAATACGGAAGATACCCGTAAAGCTGTTGAGCTGATTAACGGACGGTTTGAAGTCGAATCGAGTGGAGGAATCACTTTCGAGACAATACGCGATTATGCCGAGTGTGGTGTAGACTTTGTTTCGGTGGGTGCATTGACTCATTCGGTAAAGGGTCTTGATATGTCATTTAAGGCTTGTTGAGTGTGATTATTAATTAAAAACAAGGAACAACTTCGTCTGCATAGTATGTGTGCGGCGAAGTTGTTTTCGTTAAAAAAGGATTGTTTGATGAAAAGATGGAGTTTATTAGTGTTTATCGCTATAATGGGGTGGGGACTGCGTTCCCAGGCCTGCACTAATTTGATTGTGGGAAAAAACGCATCGGTTGATGGTTCGGTACTGATTTCATACAGTTCGGATGACTTTGGCATGTTTGGTTCGTTGTGGCAATTTCGGGCTGGTACACATCCCAAAGGAACTTTACGCGAAATCAGGAACTGGGAAGACAATGCTTATTTGGGGAAAATAGCAGAAGCCTCTGTAACCTATAACGTGATAGGTAACATCAACGAACACCAGGTGGCCATTGCGGAAACAACTTTCGGAGGACGTGAAGAGTTGGTTGATACAGCTGGCATCATGGATTACGGAAGCATGATTTATGTGGCTTTGCAACGGTCGAAAACAGCACGTGAGGCAATTCGGGTAATGACCGATTTGGTGAAAGAATATGGATATGCCAGTGAGGGGGAAACATTTACGATTGCCGATCCTAACGAGGTGTGGATCATGGAGATGATAGGTAAAGGCCCTGGACGTAAAGGAGCTGTATGGGTTGCGTTACGTGTGCCCGATGATTGTATCTGTGCACATGCTAACCAAAGTCGTATCCATCGTTTCGATCGGAAAGATAAGAAGAATTGTATGTATTCACCTGATGTAATTTCTTTTGCACGCGAAAAAGGTTATTTTTCGGGTAAAGACGATGAATTTGATTTTGCCAACGCATATTGTCCACCAACCTTTTCGGGACTCCGTTTTTGCGAAGCACGCGTATGGAGCTTCTTTAATAAGTGGGTAGATGGAATGGACCAATATTTGGATTATGCTTCGGGCAAAAAGGAAGCATTCAATAATCCTATGCCCTTGTTCTTTAAACCGAAACAAAAACTTTCGGTTCGCGATATACAAAACGGCATGCGCGATCATTATGAAGGTACGCCGTTTGATGTAACACAGGATGTTGGTAGTGGTCCTTTTGCCGCTCCTTATCGCCCCACACCGCTTACTTGGGAGTGTGACGGTAAAAAATATTTTAACGAACGTCCTATTTCCACTCAACAGGCCGCGTTTGTTTTTGTAGCTCAAGTGCGTGCGTCAATGCCCAATGCTGTAGGAGGCATTTTGTGGTTTGCTAACGACGAGGCCAATACAACACCCTTTACGCCGGTGTATTGTTGTACAAAAAATGTGCCTGTGTGTTATGCGCAGAAAACAGCCGATGGGGTAACATTCTCTTGGGAGTCAGCCTTCTGGGTGTGTAATTGGGTTGCCAATATGGTTTATCCGCGTTATTCCATGCTTTTTGGCGACTTAAAGAGTGTACGTGATGAGTTGGAAAATCAATATGCGTCTAATCAGGCAGAAATTGAGGCTAAGGCGATGGAACTGTTGAAGACCGATAAAGAGGCGGGTGAAGCTTTTTTGGATCAATACACCAACCAAATGGCGGCAGAAATGATGGTACGCTGGAAAAAGTTGGGTGAACATCTGATTGTGAAATACAATGACGGAGTCATCCGTCCGGAGCGTAACGGACGTTTTGAACGTACTCCGCACGGGCAGGGAGTACGCCCCGTGCGTGTGGGCTATCCGGATGCCTACCGTAGAGTAATTGTGAAGGAAACCGGTGAACGTTACTTATTGCCAGTCGAGTAATCTTTAGCGTAAAAAACACGCAATTTACAGGCATTTATGTATTTTTGCAGTGTGAAAGTTGTAAGTAATAAAAAATAGTAGAATACAATGGAGAATAGTGCATTGATAAAACAGTGTGAGGAAGTGGCTAAACAGTGGATCACATCATCTGTTTACGACAAGGAAACTCAGGAAGAGGTACGACAGATGCTGGATGCTGAGGACAAGACTCCTTTAATAGACTCTTTTTATCGGACTTTGGAATTTGGAACAGGTGGTTTGCGCGGTATTATGGGCGCAGGAACAAACCGCATGAACATTTATACGGTGGGTGCAGCCACACAAGGATTGGCTAATTACTTGAATAAGAATTTCAAGGATTTAGATCAAATATCCGTCGTTGTTGGTTACGATTGCCGTAATAATAGCCGCTTGTTTGCCGAGACTGCTGCAAACATTTTTTCGGCAAATGGCATTAAAGTATATTTATTTGAGGAGATGCGTCCAACTCCGGAGATGTCCTTCGCTATCCGTTATTTGAAATGTCAGAGTGGAATCATTCTGACAGCTTCACATAACCCTAAGGAATATAATGGATACAAAGCATACTGGGACGATGGTGCACAGGTGTTGGCACCCCATGATAAGGGAATTATTGATGAGGTGAACAAGGTGAAAGCCGCAGATATCAAGTTTCAGGGTAATACCGATTTGATCGAGATAGTGGGAGAGGCTATTGATAAGGCATACTTGGACCAGGTGCAAACAATTTGTATTGATCCGGCGTGTATTCAGCGTCAGAAAGACCTCAAGATCGTATATACTCCTATTCATGGTACGGGAATGACGGTCATTCCGCGTTCGTTGAAACAGTGGGGATTTGAAAATGTACATTGTGTTGCCGAACAGATGGTGAAGAGCGGTGATTTTCCTACGGTTGTGAGTCCTAATCCTGAAAATGCCGAAGCGTTGACATTGGCTTTGAATTTAGCGAAGGAGATTGATGCTGATATTGTGATGGCCAGTGATCCGGATGCGGACCGAGTTGGTATGGCTTGCAAAAACAACAAGGGTGAATGGATCTTGGTTGACGGTAATCAAACTTGTATGATTTTCCTGTACTATATCATTAAGAATCGTCAGGCCCAAGGTAAGATGAAAGGAAATGAGTTCGTTGTAAAAACTATTGTCACAACCGAACTGATAAAGGCCATTGCCGATAAAAATAAGATCGAAATGTATGATTGCTATACCGGCTTTAAGTGGATTGCGCGTCAAATACGTTTGAATGAAGGCATCAAGCAATACATTGGTGGTGGCGAGGAATCTTATGGCTTCTTGGCAGAGGACTTTGTGCGCGATAAAGATGCCGTTTCTGCGTGTTCTTTGTTGGCTGAGATATGTGCATGGGCAAAGGATCAGGGTAAAACGCTGTTTGATGTTTTGATGGATATTTATGTAGAGTATGGATATGCGTTGAATAAGGCGATTAATGTTGTGAAGCCAGGTAAGAGCGGTGCAGATGAAATAAAAGCCATGATGGATGGTTTCCGTGTAAATCCTCCTAAGGAGTTGGCCGGATCGCCGGTTGTACTTGTCAAGAATTATACAGAGCTGACACAGACAGATGCTGAAGGAAATATCTCAAAATTGGATATGCCGGAGAGCAGTAACGTGTTGCAATGGTATACTGCTGACGGTACAAAGGTTAGTGTACGCCCTTCTGGTACAGAGCCTAAAATCAAATTCTATATTGAGGTGCAGGGCGAAATGGGCTGTGCCAAATGTTATGAACGCGCCAGTGCTGAAGCTTTGCAGAAAGTAGAAGCTGTGAAGTGCTCATTAGGATTGTAATGTATTTAGCAGTTTCTTAACTGCGGTTTAGAACAACAAAGAGGGATATACCTATCATAGGAATGTTCCTCTTTGTTGTTTTATATTCCATATTTCCATTAAAGATATTCAAAGCAAGCTTGTATTGAATAGAATTCCGTATATTTGATAAATGGAAAGCCAAGTGCTTTATCCGAGTAAATAGTTTTGTGCTATAACTGTAAACCATAAATAATAAACGTATATGCAAAATTTCATTTTTCAGAATCCGGTAAAACTCATTTTTGGTCAGGGTCAAATAGCCCGTTTGAAGTATGAAATACCTCTTGACAAGCGTGTTATGATCACATTCGGTGGTGGAAGCGTTCGTCATAATGGTGTATATGAACAGGTAAAAGAAGCATTGAAGGAGCACTATACGGTTGAGTTTTGGGGAATAGAACCAAACCCGACTGTCGAAACATTGCGTAAGGCCGTTGAACAGGGAAAAGCTGAACGGGTCGATTTCTTATTAGCTGTTGGAGGAGGCTCTGTGATTGACGGTACCAAGTTGATTGCTGCCGGATTATTGACCGATGCCGATTGCTGGAAACTGGTTTGGGCAGGTAAGCCTGTCACCCAAACCGTACCTTTGGCAACCGTGTTGACCTTGCCGGCAACAGGCTCGGAGATGAATAACGGTGCGGTGATTTCGTGTAAAGAGACGCACGAGAAGTATCCTTTTTATGCCAATTATCCTGTATTCTCTGTGCTCGATCCGGAAGTTACATTTACTTTACCACCTTATCAAGTGGCCTGCGGCTTGGCCGATACGTTTGTACATATCATGGAACAATACATGACAACTACGGGGCAGTCCAGGGATTATGGACCGTTGGGCCGAAGGATTGTTGCAAACGCTGATTGAAATAGCGCCACAGATACATGCTAATCAAAAAGACTATACCTTGATGGCCGATTTCATGTTAACAGCTACGATGGGATTGAACGGATTTATTGCGATGGGGGTAATCCAAGATTGGGCCACACACATGATAGGCCACGAATTGACCGCCCTTCATGGTTTGACGCATGGTAATACGTTGGCTATTGTGTT
>CABSGW010000080.1 GCA_902477365.1 uncultured Prevotellaceae bacterium | reverse complement strand
AAAAAAGGGTGTAAATCTCGCAAATGCTTGATTTACACCCTTTATTGCGGAGAGAGGGGGATTCGAACCCCCGATACCCTTTAGGGGTATACACGCTTTCCAGGCGTGCCTCTTCAACCACTCGAGCACCTCTCCTTATACGTTTGGTTGAAAATATGACCCAGAAAAGAATCAAACTCATCTGAAATCAGATGCAAAGATACTATTTTTTTTGAAATGAGATATGTATCATCGCTCTTTTTGACTCGGAAATACCAATCCATAAAAAGAAACAAGAAGTAGAAGTAACCCTGGATTCACTGACAAACAACATATTTCAGACGTATCTGACTAAACCTTTTTCACTTCCGATCATCTAATAATCAGACATTTTACAAATCACTAAACAACAGACACAATGAAAAGTAAACTTATTGCAATGGTGTTGTTCTTGGCCATTGGTGCTCATCTAAACACGTGGGCACAAAATCAAGAACAGTCTACTGAACGGAGAGAACAAATGATGAAACAACGTGCCGAAGCATTAGCCAAAGAAATGAAATTGGACAAAAAACAAAAAGAGACATTTCTAACACTTTATGCTGAGTATCAGAAAAAGCTTAACGAAATGCGTCGGGCTAACAGAGTTACTCCTGAACAGGACAAGGCAAAAAAACTGACTGATGAAGAAGCTGAAAACAGACTGACAGCACGTTTCAACGCAGAACAAAAAGAGTTGGACATAAAAAAAGAATATTACAATAAAATGAAACAACATTTCAGTCCCGTACAATTATATCAGGTTTTTGCACCTGCTGCAGGTGCCAGAAGAACATCGCAAGCACGCCCTAATTTCAACAGACAAGGCGGTAGAGGAGGCTTTGGCGGACAAGATATGCCCAATATGGATTTCTAAACAATCATACATATAGCATAAAGAACGCTATGAGCCGTTAGATCTCATAGCGTTCTTTATGTTTATGAATCAGACACCTTCTAAGCCTAAGTCACCAATCAACCTTTGGAAACAGCTGCATAACGGTTTGAGTTGTTCTTTCTTTCACTTCATTGACAGATACCCGATAAATCGAAGCAAGACAATTTGCGATCAAGGGTATATGGGCACTTTCATTCCGCTTCCCCCGATAAGGAGTCGGTGCCAGATAAGGCGAATCTGTCTCTAGTACGATACGGGACAAAGGAATATGACTGAGCACATCCGGTAACGAAGATTTCTTGAAAGTAACTATGCCGCCAATCCCCAGTGCAAATCCATCAAACGACAGCAGCTCCATAGCCTCCGTCGTTGTACCTCCGAAGCAATGAAACACTCCCGACAAACCTGCATGACGATAATCATTCAAGATGTGAACTAACTCTTGATGAGCATTGCGCGTATGAATCATCAAAGGTAGCTTATAATGTAAGGCCCAATCTATTTGCTGCCTAAGCGCCTTTTCTTGTTCCTGTTTGCGGGATGCGTCCCAATAGAAGTCCAAGCCAACCTCCCCCACCGCGATATAAGGATGAGCAGCGTTCTGTAATAGTTTTTCCATCGCGTCAAGAGCCGCTTGCCAATCAACAGACAATTCAGTGGGATGAAGCCCAATCATCGGATAGCAATTATGCGGATACTGATCGCACAACTGTAACATTGAAGCAACAGAAGCACTATCAATATTGGGAAGAAACATTTTACCGACACCAGTCTCGCAAGCACACTTAATCACCGCATCACGATCTGCATCAAAATCCTCCACATAAAGGTGGGTATGTGTATCTACAAAAAAGTCCATCTTATCAAAATAAAGGTGTTTCGCCCCGACGATGGTAATAAACAACCCCATACGTCCGGCAATTGGACACCCGTTCAGCCAAAGGCATATCTTTGAAATACAATTCTATCTCGTTCCACATCTCCACCAACACCTCATCAACCTCCGGACGCAATGCTACAACACGCTCCAAAGCTTCGGCACGCAGGTCCAACAAATGACGCCGGCTATTAAACATATCTTTAAACAAGTCGTAATGTACAGCCACTTTTGCTATATTCGGATTATATACGGGTACTCCATTATACTTAAGCCGTTCCCGCTCGCCTGCGATCACTTGTTCTCCCCACTGCAATACAAGCCGTTCCGTACCAAGATCCGGCACTGTAAAATCGGTTTCCTCAAAACCATAAAGTGATTGGTAAGAGGTGCGAATTTCACCACGCTGCATAGCCAAATGGAGCACTTGTATAAAATGAGAAATAAACATACGTGCCATGCGTAACCGTTCCTTATAGACCTTCTCATCGCGATTACCCATTCGTAGAGTCGATAGATAGGCTGTATGTACTTTCTCAAAACGTTTGTATACAGTTTCGGCAACAGATAGCATTTTTTTACTGATCACTTTATTTTGAACAGTATATATACTATCATTGTCAAGCACACACTTCAAAGCCGACAATCGCGCTCTATCCGTTTTGGGCAATCTGCGATAAGGCACTTAGCTCTTTTTTAAGATTGGCGATTCATCAAAGAAGCTGCAAAAGCCCACAGATTCCGTTTCTTCTCTTCCGGCAAATCCACTTTATCCAAATAAGTTTTTCCCTCTACAAAAAAAGATTCTATCCGCTCATTGCACAAAGCCGGAATCCCCAATTCTGTATACAGTTCGGTCACACCTTTTATTTTTTCCTCCGGTGCGTCATCACTTTGAGCCAACCAGTACTCCAATGCTGCACGCTGCTCATCATTAGCCAGACGATAGGCATTAATCAACATATAGGTCTTCTTGTTGCACAAGATATCCCCCCCTATTTTTTTACCGAAAACAGCCGGATCGCCATATACATCCAAGTAATCATCCTGAAGTTGGAACGCCAATCCAATACATTCGCCAAAACGATATAAATTATCTGCATCCGGCTCCGGAGCCCCTGCCAACATCGCACCAATCTTCAACGCACAAGCCAATAAAACAGATGTTTTTAACCGAATCATTTCAATATACTCTGCTTCGGCCACATCGGTACGGTTTTCAAAGTTCATATCATATTGCTGCCCTTCGCCAATCTCCAATGCCGTATCCGTAAACAAAGGCAATACATCCTTTCCGCATGCGGCAGAAGCCTCGATCATATAACGATAAGCCAGAACCATCATAGAATCACCTGATAGTATCGCTGTATTGGCGTTCCACACCTTATGCACAGTAGGCTTCCCACGACGTACAGAGGCACAATCCATTAAATCGTCATGCAACAACGTATAGTTATGGTACGTTTCAATGCTGATTGCAGCTGGCATAACCTTAGTAATATCATCGCGATACAGCTCATAAGCCATAAGCAGCAAAACCGGACGGATACGCTTCCCTCCCAAGGATAATATATAGCGTATCGGCTCATAAAGCCCCTCTGGTTTATCTGGATATTGCACTTCAGCCAACGCAGTATTCAATTGTTCTAATACTTGAGTAAATGTCTTCATAGAATTATCTTTAATTTATTTGGAATTTAATAGGAATGACAATCCGAACCGGGCTTGGCGCTCCGTCAACTCGTCCCGGCGTCCAATTCGGCATTTTTCTTACAACAGCCAAAGCTGCTTGTTCAAAGAGTCGGTTTGAATGACGAACAACTTGTAAATCCGAGATCGATCCATCAACTCCGACAATAAATGCGACATGCACTTCTCCTTCGAGTTTCTGCCTCCTGCAACTCTCCGGATAGATCAGGTTTGCATCAAGCCACTTCATAAATGCAGCCAAACCTCCTGGAAATTGAGGCATTTCCGGCACTATGTCAACCGAAAACGAAAAAGGTGTCTTCCGTTCTGTACCTTCAATTTCTCCTTTCTGCTCTTGCAACGATGTCTCATTGGCCATCTCTGTCTCAATAGGCTCCAACTCCGTCTCTAATCCGATAAGCGCCTCTTCTTCAGCCTCCTCTGCTATTTGTGGAGCAAAACGAACCGCATTTTTCATAGCTTTCAGCTTAGGTGGTGCGGTGGTTGCCACCACCTTCAAGGCTGGATCGTTTTTAGGTACAGGTGGATCTAGTTGAGACAAATCCGAAACTTCGGCATGAGCCATCTTTTCAATGGCCAACTGTACATAACGTCCTGCCATAAACGGCAAAGCTATGGAAAAGAGTAGTAACAAAAGAACCACCAACAGCGACCTTCCATACCAACGACCTGCATTAGCACGCATCGCATAGGCACCGTAACATCTATTCCGACCTTCGAAAATAAGATCACACCACCTTCTGGAATTTAGTTCTATCTTTACCATGTTCGTTTTCACCATTACCGCATTGGAACATCACCTTTAGCAATGTTCCAACCAGTAATTATGCTATTAAGCATATTTTATGCTACAAAAGTAATTCAGATAATCCAAAATAATGTATCTTTGAACACAATTTTTGGTAATCGGATGAAAAAAATCGCACTGGCCTGCTTCTTGACCTGCTTCTTTCCGTCGCTTCAAGCGCAGGAGAGTTCGTCAGTTTTCAATTTCTTGAAAATTCCAATATCAGCACACACTGCAGCGCTGGGAGGTCCGAACGTATCGCTTATCGATGACGATCCTACACTCATGCTCAACAATCCAGCTTTGCTGGCATCCATCAGCGACCGCACCCTGAATCTCAACTATATGACTTACCTAAAAGGCACGCAAGCAGCTTCTGCCTCGTTTGTCAAAGTGGTGGGCGAGCGCCACACGCTTGGTTTTGCCGGTCGCTACCTTAGTTACGGAGACATGGATGAAACCGACGAGACTGGACAAATACTAGGCGATCTATCGGCCAAAGACATTGCAATGTCCGGACTATACAGTTACACCTTGTCCGAACGCTGGGTCGGCGGAGCTACTGCGCACTTTATTTACTCAAAATATGCAGAATATAGTTCTGTTGCCGTTGCCGTAGACTTGGGACTGAACTACTTTAACGAAGAAACTGATTTTTCGGCAGGACTCGTCGCACGCCACATCGGTGCACAATTAAAGTCATTCGATGAGCACACAGAACACCTACCATTTGATCTACAAATAGGCTTCAGCAAAGGAATGGAACATGCACCCATCCGCCTGTCTGTAACGATGACAGACCTTACCCGTTGGAGTTCCGACTATTATTATAACCCTACGGGCAAAAAAGACAGCTTTGGGAAACGTTTCTTTAACCATTTTGTCTTTGGTGTTGATCTTATTCCCACTCATTATCTATACCTTTCAGCCGGCTACAATGTCAGACGTGCCAATGAATTAAAGGCTGCCGGCTCAAGCCATGGAGCAGGCCTCACCTTTGGAGGAGGCTTAACACTGAGCCGACTCAAACTGGGTGTTTCATATGCAAAATATCATGTAGCAGCCTCATCGCTGCATTTCAACATATCCTATTGTCTATAAAACAGTTGCTTATTCAACATGAAAAAAATAATTATTGCCATAGACGGGTTCTCATCTTGCGGAAAGAGTACCATGGCCAAAGATCTTGCCCGCGAAATAGGCTATATCTACATTGACAGTGGAGCGATGTACCGCGCTGTCACCCTGTTTGCTTTAGAACATGGTCTATTCGATGGTGACGATATCCGAGAAGCCGCCCTCCGCGACTGTATGGATCAGGTCAAAATATCTTTTATGCTAGATGCATCAACCGGTAAACCACAAACCTATCTAAATGGAAGTAACGTGGAAGAACGTATCCGTAGCATGGAAATTTCTTCCCGAGTAAGTCGGATTGCAGCCTTACCGTTCGTCAGAGAGCGATTGACTCTCTTACAACAAAAGATGGGGGAAAACCGAGGTATCGTGATGGATGGTCGTGACATAGGAACCAGTGTATTCCCGATGGCAGAACTAAAGATCTTTGTCACAGCCTCTGCCGAAGTCCGTGCTCAACGCCGCTATGACGAGTTAAAAGCAAAAGGAGAGACAGCCTCTTTCGAAGAAATTCTTCAAAATGTGCAAGAAAGGGATTATATTGATACCCATCGTGAAGTCAGTCCGTTACTAAAAGCACAAGATGCAATCGAATTAGACAACAGCCACCTCACTATTCCCGAACAAAAAAGCTGGTTGTTAGAGCAATTTAAGCGAGTTGTCTTATCCTAAAACAAACTATTCCTATGATCATAGAAATAGATGATGGATCCGGGTTTTGTTTCGGTGTCACAACTGCCATACGTAAAGCTGAAGAGGAACTGTCCAAAGGCGAAAAACTCTACTGTTTAGGTGACATTGTGCATAACGGACAAGAGTGTGAACGTCTCAGGTCACTAGGACTCATTACCATCAACCACAAAGAATTTGCCCATTTGCAAGATGCCAAAGTATTACTTCGTGCACATGGAGAGCCTCCCAGCACCTATGAGATTGCCCGACAAAACCGCATTGAAATTATTGATGCTACCTGTCCGGTTGTATTGCAACTCCAACGGCGTATCCATCAAGAATATACGCAACCAACCAATAAGCAGATTGTCATATACGGTAAAGAAGGACATGCCGAAGTGTTGGGTCTGGTCGGACAAACCGCTGGAGAAGCTATTGTCCTGGAACATCCTGAAGATGTAAAAAATCTGGACTTCACACAAGACATCCGCCTGTATTCGCAAACCACCAAACCACTCGAAGGATTCCGATACATCGTTGAATACATTGAAGCACATATCATTCCACCAGCCACATTCCGGTCGTTCGATACCATTTGCAGGCAAGTGGCCAACCGACTTCCCAATATCAGGAATTTTGCATCCCGTCATGATGTGATACTCTTCGTCTGTGGACGAAAAAGCTCTAATGGCCGTGTCCTTTACGATGCGTGTCTCAGTATAAACGCCCGTTCCCATTTGATAGACAATCCGAGCGAAATTGATTTCTCCTGGTTCGAAGGTGCGCGTTCCGTTGGTATTTGCGGAGCAACATCTACCCCAAAATGGCTGATGGAAGCCTGTAGAGAAGCTATCTTAACACAAACAGATTAATTCACGCATACAACAATTATCCCCGTATTGTCCTCAATATAGACGATACGGGGATAATTCTTTTTATACACGTACACTACCGACTTTCAAAATAAGTATCAAGCAATTGCTTTGCAGCAACGAATGAAGTCTGCTCACCCGACAACACACGTTGTTCTTCTTCTTTCAACAAAGCCGCAATATGCTTATTTTCATAAAAATGACTACGGAGTTGCTCATGGATAGTCTCATACATCCAGTACTTGTTTTGCTCATTCCGACGATGTTCGAAATAACCATTTTCTTTCACAAAATCAAAGTACTCAAAGATGCTATCCCACACTTCTTTTATGCCTAATCCATAAAAACCGGAATAAGTTTGCACACGTGGCAACCATCCGCTTTCCGGAGTTGGAAATAAATGCAACGCATTTCTGAAATGGGCTGCTGCCATCTGGCATTTATCAACGTTATTACCGTCACACTTATTAATGACAATACCATCAGCCATTTCCATTATACCTCTTTTAATACCTTGTAACTCATCGCCTGTACCAGCCAACTGAATCAACAGGAAGAAGTCCACCATCGAGTGGCATGCGGTTTCACTCTGCCCCACTCCCACGGTTTCTACAAATATTTTATCATATCCGGCCGCCTCGCATAAAACAATACTTTCGCGTGTTTTACGAGCCACCCCTCCCAACGATCCTGCCGTCGGACTGGGCCGGATGAAGCTGTCTGGATGAACAGCCAATTTCTCCATCCGTGTTTTATCCCCCAATATGCTTCCCTTACTACGTTCGCTACTGGGATCTATGGCCAATACGGCCAACTTACCACCACGCTCTTTCAACACATGCAAACCGAACTCATCTATAGAGGTGCTCTTACCCGCACCGGGCACACCACTAATACCTATACGAATGGAATTCCCGGCATAAGGAAGACACTTTTCAATCACTTCCTGAGCCATGGCCTCATGTTCCGGACGTAAACTTTCCACCAAGGTTACCGCACGGCTCAATATCGTGGTATCGCCTTTACAAATACCCTCTACATAATCATTTACCGAAAGCGTTCTTCGCTTAAAACGACCATGCATCATATAAGGATTAACCACTGCCGGCGCTTCATTACGCTGCACGGAAAGTCCTTTATATACTTTATCATTTTCAGGATGCTTCATCATTCAGTTCCTCCTTACAAAATGGCTTAGGGTTTCACCTTTACATCAATCAACACCTTCGGTTGTTTCGGATCGGTTGTTATCATCAACACACGCAATCGGCTCTTTGAGCGTTTCAAGTATTTACCCACAACCGCAATCTTCAGTTTTGCAGATTCTCCGGGCGCCAATTTCCGCTTACCCAAACTCACATTCAAGGCATTGTTAAACACTTGCAACGAACGTATAGACAATGCCGACTTCCCTTTGTTGGTCAACACAATCGTACC
The DNA here is from genome assembly GCA_902477365.1 of uncultured Prevotellaceae bacterium. Taxonomy (GTDB): domain Bacteria; phylum Bacteroidota; class Bacteroidia; order Bacteroidales; family Bacteroidaceae; genus Alloprevotella. The sequence goes on along the minus strand of CABSGW010000080.1, from coordinate 1,648 downwards.
ACCGGCTTTTTTCTTATTACCCAAAACGCCTAAATCCAGTTCTTTTGCACTCAACTCCAATACAGGAGCAACTGCGCGCTGTACCTCTGTCATCTCCGCAAAAGCAGGCAACAAGACCGCTGATACAGATATCTCATTTTCCCGGTTCACCTTATCACCCGGGTAACGGCTTACAAAAACAGACGTTTGTGTAAGTCCCATATCCATTAACTTTTTACTATCAAGCGTCAATACCAATTTACCTCGTTGTCCACCGTGTAGCTGTTCGGGTACAGCCATCGCCGTCAAATATTTGGGCAAGTGCATCAATCCCGGTGTATAAGTACGCTTTCCGGTATTCACCAACGTCAACGTCTGCTGGGGCATGTCTCCCCTGTTTACATCATCAAATTCCACATTGTCCGCACTGACAAACAGTTCGCCAACCTTCAATTCAAAGTCACCTTCCACTACCGGTTTCTCCCGCACCACGTCACCTACCAGAGCCAAATACACTGGTTTGGCATCGGCGTTGGTATACACAGTCAGACTTTTTTCAAAATGCCCCAACATACCCGCATCGTAGGATGCGTTAATCACACCTGTCGCTCCCGGTTGTATGGCTTCTTTTGTCCAACTCACAGGCGTACAGCCGCACGACGTATCGACTTTTCGAATAAACAAAGGACTTTTACCACGATTGACCACCTGAAAGGTAACAAGAGCCGGTTCGTTCCACAAAATAGAACCAAACTCATGCCGCGATTTATCGAAAACGGCTTTAGGCTGCGCCCAAACGCCTGTCATTGCAAAACATACCAATAAAATAGAAAGTAGAATTCGCTTCATTCGGATACAATACTTTTGATTCTTACAAAAGTAACGAAAAAAGCGGGAATAAGCACGAAGAAGCCGTTTATTTTTCCTACATTTGTATAGGTATAACAAAGACAATTCTATAAGCACTACGCACAAATGATCAAATTAATATCTTGGAATGTAAATGGCCTGCGTGCCTGTTGTGACAAAGGTTTTCGCGAAGCATTCAGCCAACTTGATGCTGACTTTTTCTGCCTACAGGAAACTAAAATGCAAGCAGGGCAACTAGACCTGGCTTTTGAAGGGTACACCTCGTATTGGAATTATGCCGAAAAAAAAGGCTATTCGGGTACAGCCATCTTCACACGCTGTCAGCCTATTTCCGTAAGCTATGGCATGAATATCGAAGAACACGACCACGAAGGACGTATTATCACACTTGAGATGGACGCCTTTTACCTCGTTACAGTTTACACGCCCAATTCACAGGACGAACTGCGTCGTCTGGACTACCGCATGAAGTGGGAAGAAGACTTCCGTGCTTACTTACAAAAATTAGATAAATCGAAACCGGTCATTATCTGTGGCGACCTCAACGTTGCCCATCAGGAAATAGACCTGAAAAACCCGAAAACAAATCGCCGCAACGCCGGATTCACCGACGAGGAACGCAACCAGTTCCAAATCTTGCTGCAAAACGGGTTTACAGACACATTCCGTTATTTCTATCCCGATAAGGAAGGTGCTTATTCTTGGTGGTCGTACCGTTTTAAAGCACGCGAAAAGAACGCAGGCTGGCGTATTGATTATTTCCTCACTTCAGAAAGGCTCAACAACCAATTAATCTCGG
>CABSGW010000079.1 GCA_902477365.1 uncultured Prevotellaceae bacterium | reverse complement strand
GTTGGCCGACGGCATCAAGCGTGCTACCGACGTGATGATAGCCGGCAAAGTTTGCGTTGTGGCCGGATATGGCGATGTTGGTAAAGGTTGCGCCCAAAGTATGCGTTCATACGGTGCCCGTGTGCTGATAACCGAGATAGACCCTATCTGTGCGCTGCAAGCTGCCATGGAGGGATACGAGGTGGTGACAATGGAAGAGGCGTGCAGTATCGGTAACATATTCATTACAACTACCGGAAACATTGACGTGATTACCACCGAACATATGGCACAAATGCCCGACCAAGCCATTGTGTGCAACATCGGACACTTTGACAGCGAAATACAGGTAGATGCGCTGAAGCGGTTACCGGGCGTACGCTGCGAGAACATCAAACCCCAGGTGGACAGTTATCGCTTTGCCGACGGACATCATGTCATACTGTTGGCCGACGGACGCTTGGTGAACCTGGGATGCGCTACCGGACACCCCAGTTTTGTGATGAGTAACTCTTTCACCAACCAGACACTGGCGCAAATTGAACTGTTCAGCAAGAAATATGAAGTAGGTGTGTACCGTTTACCCAAATACCTGGACGAGGAAGTTGCCCGCCTGCATTTGGAACACGTAGGTGCCCACCTCAGCAAACTGACACCAGAACAGGCTGCCTACATCGGTGTGCCGGTAGAAGGACCTTTCAAAGCTGAACATTATAAATATTAAGTATCATGGGTTTTCTAAAAAAAACGGCTCCGGATATTGGTGCCATACTGTTCTTCCTACTGATCTCGTTTGCCTATTTCTTCACTCCGGTGACGCAAGGCCTGGTGCTGACCGGCCATGATAATACGGCCAGCCTGGGCTCGAACGAAGAATTGGGTACTTACAAGGAACAAACCGGCGAGGTGACCCGATGGACCAACTCACTGTTCAGCGGGATGCCCACCTACCAGATGGCACCCGAATATGGTTCGCGCTCGGTACTCAGTACCATCTCTCATGTGTACGAACTGGGATTGTCCGGTTCTATGATGTTCCTGTTCATCTTGTTACTGGGATTCTACATTCTGCTCCGGGCATTCAACTTTAAAAGTTGGATGGCTGCTCTTGGTGCTGTGCTGTGGGCCTTTTCGTCCTACTTCTTCATCATCATTGCCGCCGGACACTTGTGGAAAGTACTGACGCTGGCTTTCATCCCACCCACCATTGCGGGTGTTATTCTCTGTTACAGGGGGAAATTGCTGTGGGGAGGTATCGTGACTGCACTGTTTACGGCATTGCAGATTCTGTCAAACCACATCCAGATGAGCTATTACTTCTTCTTCCTGATACTCTTTATTGTTATCGCCTATCTGGTTGACGCCATCCGTCACCATCGGTTGCCTCAGTTTGCCAAGGCAACGGGTGTGCTGGTGGTTGCAGCCCTCATCGGACTGGGGACAAACTTGTCCAACCTGTACCACACTTATGAGTACAGCAAAGAAACCATGCGAGGCAAAAGCGAACTGGCCCAACCGGCCTCGGCCGCTACCGAAAGCAATGAGAATACCGGAAGCGGACTGAGTCGTGAGTACATCACGCAGTGGAGCTACGGAATGGGAGAAAGTTGGACTCTGTTAGTTCCCAACGTCAAAGGTGGCGCTTCCGGACTATTGTCTGACGATCCCATTGTGCAGAAACAAGACCAATATGCCACCTACATGCAAATGTTGCAGAACCTATATCCACAGTTACAGGGTTCCACTCCCGGCATCTCCCATTACTGGGGCGAGCAACCCGGAACTTCAGGTCCTGTTTATGTCGGCGCCTTTGTCTGTCTGTTGTTTATTCTCGGACTTTTCATTGTTCGCGGCCCGCTCAAATGGGCCTTGTTGGCCGGAACAATCCTCTCGTTCCTCTTTGCTTGGGGGCGTAACCTGATGCCCGTAACCGACTTTTTCATTGACTATCTGCCTTTATACAATAAGTTCAGAACGGTAGCCTCTGCGCTGGTTGTTGCCGAGTTTACCATTCCGTTACTGGCCATCTTGGCGCTAGTCGAGGTGATTCGTCGCCCCGAAGCGCTGAAAGCAAAGCCTTGGAAGTTTGGTGTGAGTTTTGCACTGACCGGAGGGGCAGCTTTGCTTTTCGCTCTGTTCCCCGGTGTATTGGGTAACTGTATCACCTCTAACGAACAACTGGTATTGCAACATTTGCAGCAATTCTTCTCAGGTCCAGAGCTGGGTGCTTTCAGCCAAAGCATCACGGCTGTACGGCAAGCAGTAATCTCGGCAGACGCCTGGCGGAGTTTCTGGATTGTCCTCATCGGTTCGGGGGTACTGATTCTCTATGTACGCGGTACGCTCAAGGCCCTTCCAATGGTTGCCATCCTGCTCGTACTGTGCCTGTTCGACATGTGGCAGGTGAACAAACGTTACCTGAACGACAATTGTTACGTAGAGCCTTGGCAAAACGAACGTTCTTTGCAAAAAACAACCACAGACGAGGCTATCCTGCAAGACAAAGCACTCAGCTATCGCGTATTGAATTTATCGGTCAACACATTCAATGACAACACAACGTCTTACTGGCATAAAAGTATCGGCGGTTACCATGCAGCCAAACTCAGACGCTACCAAGACGTCATCGAACACTGCCTGACCAGAGACATCACGCGACTGCAACAAGCCATTTCTGCTACCAACGGAAACTTGGCCTCTGTTCAAACCGACACCATCTGTCCGGTACTGAATATGTTGAACATGAAATATGTCATCGTACCCACCCAACAGGGAACAGCCCCTGTAACCAATCCGAACGCTTCGGGTAACGGATGGTTTGTCAACGAGGTACGTTACGTAGACAATGCCCAAGCGGAGATGGATGGACTAAAGAGCATCCAACCTACCCACACAGCGGTAGTAGACCGTAGCTTTAAAGCAGCGCTGGGCGACACGGAGGGTGTACTCGCAACCGATTCGACCGCTTCGGTTGTCCTGACAGCTTACCAGCCTAACGAGCTAACGTATAAAGTCCGTTCGTCACAAAACGGTGTTGTTGTCTTCTCTGAGGTTTACTATCCCGGATGGACAGCCACCCTAGACGGGAAGCCTATCGAGATAGCACGTGCCGACTACATACTGCGTGCGGTATATGTACCGGCAGGCGAACACACCATCGTGTTCTCTTTCCATCCAACGTCCATCACCACGACAGAGGCTATCGCTTACACGGCACTGGCGTTACTCTTAGCCGGATTTGTGCTGGCTGTGGTACAGGCTGCCCGCCGCTTGAAACACGAAGCCTAAAAGTAAAGAGGGAGACATAACACCCTATACATAAAAAAAAGAGGGAACTGATTTCGTAACGAATTAGTTCCCTCTTCGCGTAAACTCCCCTTTACGCTTATACCTTATTAATCCTCTTCAATGTCGTAATCACCGGCTTTTTCAGCCAATGCTTGTCGCAACTCCTCGATAGTCCATACGCGATCTGTAAAGGCAAGCGTAGCTACCGGCGGTTCTAAACATACTGTGGCGTTTATTCCTTCCAGACTGTTCAGCGCATCCTCCACATGTTTACGGCAATGGTTACACATCATTCCTTTTATCCGGTATGTATGTGCTACACCTTCTATCTTATCGACTGCAGATAATGCAGGGTCTTCTGTAACAACAGTAACCTCGTCCAACTCCGCAGATACCGACTTACTTACCATCCTTTCCACCTTTTTCCGACGTAACCGCAAACTGTTGGTCACCACGCTGACACTGCTAAAAGCCATTGCCGCACCACCCAACATCGGATTCAAAAGGAAGCCATTAAGCGGATAAAGTACACCGGCCGCAATGGGAACACCTATCAGGTTATAGATAAAGGCCCAAAACAGATTCTGCCGAATGGTACGCACTGTAAAACGAGACAACCGGATGGTTTCAGGGATTTTCTGCAGATCGGACGAGATGATCGTCACCTTCGCAACATCCATTGCTATGTCACTGCCACGCCCCATCGCAATGCTGAGGTCGGACAACGCCAAGGCCGCACTATCGTTTATACCATCTCCAATCATAGCAACCACTATTCCCTGATGTTGTAACTCACGCACGAAGGCGGCTTTATCCTGTGGCAACATCCCCGAACGGTACTGTTTTATGCCAGCCTCACGGGCTACAGCCGCCGCAGTGCGCTCATTATCACCCGTCAACATATACACCGCAATACCCATTTTATGCAGTTCCGTAACCGTCTCCGCCGCTCCTTGTTTCAGGGTATCGGTAATACCTACCACGGCCAAGGCTTTTTCTGCATCGGCAAACCAGACTGTTGTCTTAGCCTCATCCTGCAAACGTTCAGCCACTACACGCAAAGGTTCTGACACCACGATCTCATTCGTTTCCATTAAAGCCAGACTTCCTACATAATAGTACCTGCCGTCAACAACACCTTTGATGCCTAAACCTGCTAAATTCTCGAAATCGGAAACCGACACCGCCGAAGTGCCGAAATGTCGTACTACAGCCTCCGCCAAAGGATGTTCCGAACAAGCCTCAAGAGCTGCCAAGGATGCCGGATTTGGTACACCATCTGCCCACACCACATCCGTAACCACCGGCTTACCTTCGGTCAATGTCCCGGTCTTATCAAGCAGAACCGCTTTCACCTTTTTGGCTATCTCTAAGCTTTCCGCATCTTTTATCAGGATACCACGTTCAGCACCCTTGCCAATCCCAACCATGATCGCCGTAGGCGTTGCCAGTCCCAAAGCACACGGACACGCGATAATGAGTACCGTTACAAACGCCAACAAACCATACGTGAATCCATTCTCGGGAGCCAAAAGCCACCATGCCGCAAACGACAATCCGGCAATTAACAGGATAGCCGGCACAAAAACTGCTGCGATTTTATCCACCAACTGCTGCACCGGAGCTTTACTTCCCTGTGCTTCTTGTACTAATTGGATGATTTGTGCCAGCAATGTCGATTTCCCCACACGCTCGGCCTTGAAACAAAACTTTCCCTTTTGGTTAATCGTACCCGCATATACCGGATCTCCTTTTTTCTTTTTCACCGGAACTGGCTCACCGCTCAACATACTTTCGTCTACATAAGAATCACCATCCGTCACACTGCCGTCCACCGCTATCTTTTCACCGGGTTTTACCAACAGAAGGTCTCCCTCGCCAACCTGCTCCAAAGGTATTTGCTCCGTCAAGCCCTCTTTCGACAAACGGGTAACGCTGTGCGGTTGCAGTCCCATCAGTTTCCGAATAGCCGAAGAGGTCTGTCCCTTGGCTCGTTCCTCCAACAAACGTCCCAGCAAGATAAAGGCGATGATCACACCCGATGCCTCAAAATAAACATGCGGTTCAACGCCCCGCGAAAGCCAGAACGCAGGGAACAACAAATTAAAGAGACTGAACAAATAAGCAATACCCGTACTCGTTGCCACCAACGTGTCCATATTGGCTGTACCGTGCCGTAACTGTCTCCATGCATTTACGAAAAAACTCCGTCCGGCCCATCCCACAATTGGAGCGGCCAGCACAGCTGTTATCCAAGGCATCGCCTGCCAATGCATTCCCAACATACCCACCAGCACCAGCGGTACAGCCAACACCAGCGCCCATGTGGCGCGGAGCTTCAAATCACGATACTTCTCATCTTGCGCCTGTCTAACCTGTTGTGCCTTATCCTCCTCCGACTCGGTCACAACCAAATCGTATCCGGCCTGACGAACCGCACATTGAAGCGCTTCCGGCGAACAATGAGTCCAATCCGCTTCTATCGCGGCCGTTGCAGCGGCATAGTTCACCGTAACCTTCCGCACACCGGCCTGTTTGCCCAACGTCTTATCTACGCGGACAGCGCATGCCGCACAACTCATACCGAGTATTGGAAATATTTTCTGTTTCATACCTCTGCTGTTTTTGTTAGATGCAAAGGTAAATCGAACTTCCGCCCACTCCGTTACACAATTATGGGTATGGATTATATCTTTCCGCCGACCCACTTATCCCCGTTTCATTGGGCCAGGAACAAACGTTTACAGCAAACAACAAAAAAATAAAAGGAAAAACCAATTAAACCTCGTCCAGCGCTTTTCGCCGAGAGACTCCTATTTCTTTAAAATGGCTCGGTGTCAGTCCCGTCACACTCTTAAATTGCGCACTCAAATGTGCAACACTGGAATAATTCAACTTAAATGCAATCTCACTCAACGACAATTCGCCATAGACCAACAACTCTTTCACCCGCTCTATCTTCTGTGCAATAAAATACTTCTCAATCGTTGTATGATTCAATTCCGAAAAGAGTTTGCTCAACACACTATAATCACGATGGAACAAACCAGCCAAATAATCGGAAAGGTTGATACGCAGACCATTGTCCTGGCGATGTACAACCGTTATGATGGCCGTTTTCAGCTGTTCATTCAACTGTGTCTTTTTATCGTCAATCAGCTCAAATCCAAAAGGCTCCAAAACACTTTTCACCTGATCCCGGACCGCCTCTGTCAAGTCCTCGTGCAACACTACTTGCCCCAACTCCACACGCAACGGATGCAGTCCAGCCTGCTCCAGCTGGTTCCGAACCACCCAGATGCAACGGTCACAAACCATATTCCGAACATACAACACATTACCTTCCATGGATACGTACTTCTTACTTTTGTAACACACTACGCACAACGAACCATCCATGCATCGCCAACGTTGAAAGCCATCCGTAATGACGTCCCATGATGCGAAAACGTTCCAAAAGCGAAGCCCGGTGATTGCGGGTTGTCAATCCTTCTTCCAGGTAATCGGCCACGGTCAGACGGGCATTACGCAACGGAAGCTTCTGTTTATGAGCCTCACGCATCACACGAATACACCAGTCAAAATCGGCAGCGTCAGCAGCGCAATCGGCCGAAAAACGATACGCACGATTATACGGATGCCGCCTGGCCAAGTCCAACCGCGCGAAAAACGCCTGGTGGCAAACCAACATACCCTGACGAAAACTCTTCCATCCCAACCGCTCAGGAGGAGCCAGACGCCGTTGACGCACAAAATGTCCCTCCTCGTCAACAATATCCGTATGCCCGTAAATCACTCCCGGCCTGTCGGCAGCCGCTTTCGCCACACGGCTCAACGTATCTGCCGCATGCAACCGGTCACCGGCATTCAAGAAAAGGATATAATCGCCTGTAGCCATTTGAATTGCCTTGTTCATCGCGTCATACAACCCTTCGTCCGGCTCGCTCAAAGCCGCCAACTCATGGCGCACCTCCGCACGGCTGTTACGCTCCTGGTAACGATGAAATATTGCCAACGTCTCATCTTGCGAATTGCCGTCAACAATAAGATGTTCTACATAAGGATAATTCTGTTGTGCCACACTGTCAATCGTTCGTTCCAATACCGTTGCGGCATTATACGTAACAGTGGCGATTGTAAACTTAATCGGATTCGGAAGGTCATCCATTGTCTGAATGCATAATTTTATTATAAATATCAATATATTGCCGAGCGATACTCCGCTCTGAATAAGCTGTTACGGCCTTGCGGGTGGCCATCTCGCTCAGTTCGGCATAATTGCCGTCCGTCAGCGCCCAATGGATACCGTTTGCCAAATCGGCCGCATCGCAATAGTTGGCTATGTAACCGTTGTGCAGGTGGTCTATCATTTGAGGCAATCCGCCTACATTAAACCCCACACAAGGTATGCCACACGCCATAGCCTCAACCACCGTATTGGGCAGGTTATCCTGTAACGAAGGTATCACAAACAAGTCGGCGGCATTATACAGGTTCACCAACTTGTGTTCGTCTGTGATATAGTTCATCGGGTAATAACTGAACGGGAAAGTACCCGCCAGTTCGTCACCGGCCTTTCCCACCGCCACCACTCCCAAGCGGTCCTTCAGCTCCGGATGCTTGGCTGCCAACAACACACAGGCCTCCTGCAAATAGCGCAACCCCTTAATGGGATTCGTTGTTCTGAAAGCCGTAAACAGAATAAGCAGCTTGTCCTCCGGCAGTCCGCAACGCCTACGGGCCTCGCCTTTGTCCGACGGATGATACAGATTGACATTAATGGCATTGGGAATACTCACCACACATTTGTTTTTCAGCAAACTACTCTCGCGAGCCAGGCCTGCCAACCAGTTGCTGCAAGCCACGAACGTTATGTCCGACTCGTGCATCCACTTTTGCTTTCTGGCAAATACCCGTGCCGACAAGTCGTCATCTCCCCCGCCGCCATACAGCACCGGGCAATGATGACAATGTGTTTTGTAACGGTCACACGTACCGGAATAATGGCAAATACCTGTAAACGGCCACATGTCGTGCATAGTCCATACAACCGGTTTGCCCGAGGCCGTAATGCGACGTAAATTCTCCAACGACAAAAAGCCCTGGTTCACCCAATGCAGGTGAATGACATCGGCCTGCTTGAACTCGGGCAAGCGGGTTTTGTCCGTCCCCACATTGGCTATGTCCACTTCGAACAACCGATGCCGGCGAAACTTATTTGCAGCCCAAATCACGAAACGTTCCCACACAAACTTCCACTTCAACCGCCATGTTGCCGCTTCCAAGGGCACCACCACCGGCTGGTCGCTCTGTTTGTCGCGAACCAGCATCTTTGCCTTTATACCATTATTGATAAGCGCCTCCATCAACCGGTGTGCGGCAATCGCCGCCCCTCCGGTCCGTTCGGTTGTGTTGATAAGCAATACTCTCATGCCTTTTCTCCTTTCTCTTCAACAAGCTGTGGAGCTATAAAAATGGAATGGACCGCCCTTTTCTCAAGGGGAGGCAATTGCATATAGTCGCGATAGATAGACCGCAAATACGCATCCTTGTTGCCCGGCGCACGGAAAGTATGCCCTTCAAACTCCACCGTACCCAACGGAAAGAGATCGGCCGTGCGGTACACAACTCCATACCAATTATAAAACGGATAACTACACGTATAATCGCCTTTCCTGCAAAATGGCTGCAACAAAGCCCAAATTCCCTTCAGCAGGTGGTATTTCGCCTTGAAATAGCCGTATTGAGCCACCGCATACAACGAGTAATAATGGGGCGTATGCAACACCTTGTTGGCGATACAAATGCCACGAGCCACTTTTTTCGTCAGCCCGTGCATCACCGAAGGGTAGTTGACAAAAGGGAAAATATCGACAAAAAGCCCTTTTTGGTAAGGCGCACCGGGATTGTCAGTCCCTTCCACATAAAAAGAATTCAAGTCGCGCACTTTATATTCGCACACAGGCATCGAAGGATCTGTCTCGGGAGTTTGCAGCACCAAATGGCGCGGCAACTCTGCAGGCGCAACCTGCACAAATAGTTCCAAATCCGCTTTCCGCATGGAGATATCGATATCGTCATCCCACGGAATGAAGCCGCCGTGACGCACCGCACCCAACAACGTACCTCCATCCAACCAGTAGTCTATGCCATGCTTGTCGCAGATGGCGGCAATGGCCTTCAATATCTCCAATTGTTTCAACTGGGCGGAGCGTAACGCTTCGCGTCGGTATCGGGCTAAATAAGGATTATCCATTTTTATGAAATTCACTCTTGTGGCAAAGTTACATCTTTTTTTTTAGTTGACAGCCTATTTTAGTCCCGGTCTGTACCTACGGCTACAAAACATATCGCCCGTTCCGCTTTGTAACCGTCCGTATGTTTTACACACCTACACCGCGAGCTTATTCCACGCTCCTGCCCAGTTCGTTGGAACGAACCTATGGGGACGTTCCAACGAACTGGGCAGGTAAATCTACCTCATTCATTACAAGAACATTTCATCCTCGTTTCACCTTTTTTATAAATTATCCCGTCCGTACTGAAAAAAGTTGTAATTTTGCATCCAGTAAGAATAAACTATTTTAGCTAAGAATCATGGTTGAGAGAAAAGTGCGGGTACGCTTTGCACCCAGTCCCACCGGACCACTTCATATAGGCGGTGTTCGTACCGCATTGTACAATTATCTGTTTGCACGCCAACATGGTGGCGACTTGATTTTCCGTATCGAGGATACCGATTCAAACCGCTTTGTACCGGGAGCAGAAGACTATATCCTGGAAGCCTTCAAATGGTTGGGCATCCAGTTTGACGAAGGGGTAAGCTTTGGCGGAGACCACGAACTTCA
>CABSGW010000078.1 GCA_902477365.1 uncultured Prevotellaceae bacterium | reverse complement strand
GACAGGTGAAAGATACATTCTCGAAGATCTTGGGATATTAAATCACCTGAAATATTTGTTAGCAAACCGTTTTGTACACGAATTATAGCCGATAAAGCTTGGCTTAGGGCTTCAACGTGACGAACATTGGTTACTATTATATCTTCTTGTGTAGTTGTTGGAAGAGATGCCGTTTCAACCAACAATTGTTGCAAGTCACTTATGTTAACTTTACTTTTAGCTGAAATAGTTATGTGATGAGCGACAGACAAGGGTAAGTTAAATTGAGGAATAGAGGATATTAAATCAGATTTGTTCCTGACTAAAATAATCGATTGTTCTTTTAAAAAAGGAGTTATTTTTTGATGAAAAGCTTCTAATGTCGATAGGGCTTGCGTAGAATCATGAACCCAAAGAACTATTTGAGCTTTTTCTATGGCTTGGAAGCTACGTTCTATACCTAAAGTTTCTATTTCATCTGTAGTTTCGCGTATTCCCGCGGTATCAATAAAACGAAATGTAATTCCTTGAATATTTATGGTGTCTTCAATGATATCACGAGTAGTACCATGAATGTTACTAACGATCGCTTTTTCTTCTTGTAATAATGCATTTAATAAGGTTGATTTTCCAGCATTAGTTTCTCCTATAATAGCTACAGGAATACCATTTTTGATTACATTGCCTACATGAAAAGAATTTATAAGTTTGGAAATTGCTTGTTGAACTTCATTTGTTATACTTTGAAGTTGTGTTCTGTCTGCAAATTCCAGATCTTCATGATCACTGAAATCTAGTTCCAACTCTAATAAGGATGTGAGATGAAGTAATTGTTCTCGTAGCATCTTCAGTTCCAAACTAAATCCTCCTCTCATTTGGCTCATTGCCAATTTGTGTGTAGCGGCTGAAGAAGAGGCTATCAGATCGGCTACCGCTTCGGCTTGGCTCAGATCCATTTTTCCATTGAGAAATGCACGTTGGGTAAACTCTCCGGGTTGAGCTCAGATAACGGCTTGCAATACAAGTTGTTCCATGACTGTTTGTAAAATGTAGGATGACCCATGGCAAAATATTTCAACAGATTCTTCTCCTGTATAAGAATGTGGAGTACGAAAAACCGCTACTAATACCTCATCAATTAAATCTCCTTTTTGCGTGTAGATTTCACCAAAGGAGAGCGTATGTGTTTTTCGTTCAGAAATGTTTTTTCCGTGTAACGGTTTGAACAATGATTCTACATAGACTATAGCTTTGGGTCCAGAGATACGAATTATACCAATAGCACCGCCCGAGGCTGTGGCTATAGCACAAATTGTCTCTGAAGTTTGAGTTTGTATCATACAAGAAAAGAATATTATTGTTAGATTCGTTCTAACACACGTTGAATCAGTGTATCTATTGTGTTTTTGTAATTGGGGGTAGCTCTACCTGTTTGCCGATTGGCTATTACCATGCAACAGGTTACTGCCTGATGTCCTAGAAGTAGTGACAACCCAGCTACAGCACTACTTTCCATTTCAAAATTTGTAATCTTCAGCTGGTTATATGTAAAAGATTCTATTTTTTGATTTTGAAAGGGATCGGCCAGGGGAATACGTACTTTTCTCCCTTGAGGACCAAAGAAACCACCACATGCAATTGTTATTCCTTGAACCATATCTTCTTGTGCGATGCGGTTTAACAATACAGGCGAAGCATCTGCTACATAAGGGTGGGGGATACATATATTTCCTTTCCATTCCATGTGGTTGACAAAAGCTTGTTCTAATTGGGTATCACACACTTGATCTCTCCCCGCATAAAAATTAAGTAGTCCATCAAAACCGATACTTTTAACACTTGCGATAAAAGTACCTTCCGGAGTATATGGTTGCAATCCTCCACATGTCCCAATACGCACAATTTCAAGTGAGCAAAGTTTATCTTTTATTTGTCGTGTATTTAAATCAATGTTCACCAACGCATCCAATTCATTTAATACAATGTCGATATTATCGCATCCGATACCGGTTGATAGGACTGTAATACGTTTATTTTGATAACGACCTGTAATCGTATGAAATTCGCGATTTTTTACTTCACACTCCTGGCATTCAAAATGAGATGCGACAAGTGATACACGCTCCGGATCTCCTACTAAAATTATTTTTTCAGCAACTTGTTCAGGTTTCAAGTGTAAATGGAATATACTTCCATCTTCATTTAAAATCAGTTCAGATGCAGCAATTGTCTCCTTCATCATACGTACTTATATTATTTTACACCTAATGCTGTTAGTTCCAGTTTTCGTATTTCTTTTTCTAATTGAAGGAGTTGTCTTTCTCCTTCCTCAACTTCCCGCTCCGTACCTAATATCAATGTCTTTTTCTGTTGGCGTTGTGCAGCATTGGCATTGGCATACTGTGTTCTCAATGTTTCCAAATTCAATTTCAGCTGACCTAGCTTTTCGGCATGTTGTTTCCATTGGCTACATTTAGATTTTGCCTCACTACTCTTAAATTGAGCTAGTTGTGTATAGACGAATTGGTCGTTAACAATAAATACAAAATCAGGTTTCCGATCTATTTCCTGCTTGAAATTTTGTGCTTCTTTCAATCGTTCTAAGCCATTATTCACTTCTTTACGGTTAGTCCATGTATCTCGTATCGAATGGATTAAAGCAGCTTTGCGTATAGTTTCTATATTACCGTCATCGTAAGGATATACTTTTCTCGATTCATTTGGAATAAAAACATAAACACAAACCTTACCTTCCGGTTGGTTACGGTCACTAACAAACCATCCTAAGCCATTTACCTCGTCAATAGCATATAAATAATCATTGGCTGACGAGTTAAAAGGGAAACCTAAATTTTCGGGTTTCAAATAACTCCCACGATCTGAATTATACCGCGTCACAAAGATATCAAACCCTCCCATACTTTCTTCGTTTTGTGCGGCATAATAAAGGGTCACTCCGTCTGATAACATAAAAGGAAAAGCCTGTTCACCATGTTCTTGTTCCAGCCCCAACAACGGCATTGGTTCTCCCCATGTTTGGTTTAATTTATCTCTCGTCTGCAAATGTAATAATCCCTCTTTATTAGGAGCTGCATAGAATACTTTATCACCTAATTCAGACAGATAGACAGTTCCGTACCGAGTTGTTTCAGAAGTGTTTTTTTTGAAAAAATGTGCATAAGAATCAATTCGTCCAGATTCAGGATGTATCTTGATAGCATTCAAAAAATCAGCTTTATCGACAACCATGCTATCAATGAATGTCACTTGTTCTGTACCTCTTAACATCTGTATACCCACATTGGCTCTGTCTAATAATTCATCAAGAGCTTCAGTTGGTTTCTTTCTTCTTTTCGCTGTGGCTTGTTGTTTCTGAATTTCCTTTATTGCATCTTCAAAACGGTATTCAGCCAGCATTGTTTCGATTTTATCATAGTCACCAACTTTATTTTCAATGGTAATATTTGGCATCCGGTTTGCATAAACATCTGTCCCACCGGAATAAACCGATAGACCCAAAAGCGTAGCACAATATACGACTCTGATCTTTTTCATATTAAACATTTGCCATTTTACAGATTTCATTCAAAAGTACAAATTCTTTTCAAATCAGGCGCATTGTCTACCTGAAAAAAGGTAAAATCCGCCTGGGGTAAAGTTCGTAAAAGGAGGCTAAACAGAAAATTTCTTTGTGGGTAGCCAGTCAGGAAACGTTATTGGGGGAGATTATGCTTATTCTTCTATTAATTTATGGTCGTGCTCTAAAGCATTCCATAAACTATAACGAACTTCCGGATTTATTTGCTCCAATTTACTGAATAATTCCCTCATATCTGTACGTTTTGAATGTGTTTCATAAGGACACGATTTTACCATCTTAGGATATTGTCTTAATTCTGCCCATTTTTGGAGATCAGCCTCATGCACTCTACATAAAGGACGTATAATTGTAATTGGGAACTTTTTCATTTTCAATGATACGGGCATCGTTGAAAATTGTCCTTCGAATGTCTGATTCATCAATAGCGTATGCAAGATATCATCCATGTGATGTCCTAGTGCTATTTTATTACACCCGAGTTCCTGAGCAGTTTCAAACAGCACCTTACGTCGGTTCCATGAACATAAAAAACAAGGTGTACGACGTGTGTTTGTATCTTTTTCAAACGAAGTGTGTCGAATATGCAGAGTGACACCTGCATCCTCTGCAATTTGTTGCAAATAGCGGGTGTCACTCTGATAGTCTATGTTGTCCATGCGTACATGAAGCGCTTCCAAGGTTATTGCAGGTTTGCGGACGCGTGCCTGCTTAGCCAAAAACTCCAACAGAGCTAATGAATCCTTTCCACCGGACAGGCCTATTAAAATACGATCTCCTTCACATATCAGTTCATAATCCTTTGTCCCTTTGCGAAAAAGGCGGCTAATATGCCTTTCCAATAACTGCTCCTCAGTGTACTTCATCAGAAAATGCCAGCCTTACTTTCATTTTTCAGCCGACAGTTTAACATGCATGGCTGCAGCAGCACGGCGTCCGTCACCCATCGCTAAAATTACGGTTGCACCTCCACGCACAATATCGCCTCCGGCATAAATAGAAGCAATGGACGATTCCATATTTTCATCAACGGTAATTGTTCCTTTGCGTCCCAATTCCAAACCTTTAATAGAACTAGGCACAATGGGGTTCGGGGATACACCAACACTTACAACAGCCATGTCTATGTCTATTGTTTCTGTTGCACCAGGAATGGCAACCGGGCTACGACGACCCGATGCGTCAGGTTCTCCTAATTCCATCTTTTGCAATACAACCTGTTTTACACGTCCCTGTTCATCTGCTATATATTCAACAGGGTTGTGAAGTGTGAGGAACTCTACACCTTCTTCTTTGGCATGTTTCACCTCTTCCAATCGTGCCGGCATTTCCTCCTCACTACGACGATAGATAATCATGGCACGCTCTGCTCCCAATCTGCGGGCTGTACGAACAGAGTCCATTGCCGTATTTCCTCCTCCAATCACTGCCACACGTTTTCCCAATGTTACAGGTGTATCGGCATCTTCACTGGCCGCATCCATCAGGTTTACACGAGTTAAATATTCATTGGATGAGAGAATGTTAATAGAGTTCTCACCAGGGATATTCATGAAGTTTGGTAATCCGGCTCCTGAAGCTACAAAGAAACCTTTAAATCCTTCATCTTTCAACTGGTCTACACTAATTGTTTTACCAACGATGCAATCTTTAATAAACAGAACACCCATCTTGCGAAGGTTTTCTATTTCAACATCCACAATCTTATTGGGTAAACGGAACTCCGGAATACCGTATTTCAATACACCGCCAATTTCGTGTAATGCTTCAAAAACAGTCACATCATAGCCCAACTTGGCCATATCTCCCGCAAACGACAACCCGGCTGGTCCAGAGCCTATTACGGCTACTTTGATGTTGTTTTTCTCGGCTATCTCAGGAATGGAAATCTGTCCGCTTTCGCGTTCAAAGTCTGCCGCAAAACGTTCCAGATAACCAATAGCAACGGCCGGCTCGTTCATCTTTATATGAATACACTTCGATTCACATTGTTTTTCTTGCGGACATACGCGTCCGCAAACAGCCGGTAGTGCACTGGTTTGTTTCAGGACGCGTGCAGCCTCCAAAAACTCACCACGTTCAATGTTTTTGATAAAGGTCGGGATATTAATACCAACCGGGCAACCTGTCATACAAGTGGGATTGGCACAATCCAAACAACGCTTAGCTTCGGTCAGGGCTTGTTCTTTATCTAAACCCAGATTGACCTCTTCCTTACGGCTATGTGAACGGTATTCAGGATCTAATTCCGGCATTTTCACCCGAGGAATAGCCGTACGCTCTTTGGGTTTCATGCTTTTACGCAAAGCCTCTCTCCAAGGTGCATTACGATCATTGCTACTGCTTTTGCAAATGGTCTTATCTTCAACAGCATCCAACTTATGAATTTCTTCTCGTTCTATTTCTTTAAAAGCTCCCATGCGTTTCAACATTTCGTCAAAATCGACTTGATGACCATCAAATTCAGGGCCATCCACACATACGAACTTTGTTTTTCCACCTACCGTAATACGGCAAGCTCCACACATACCTGTACCATCAACCATAATTGTATTCAACGATACATCAGTAGGTATGTTATATTTTTTTGTAAGCAGACATACAAATTTCATCATGATAGCAGGACCAATCGAGAAACACTTGTCTACCTTTTCCTGCTTAATCACGTCTTCAATACCTTCTGTTACCAGTCCCTTACGACCATACGATCCGTCATCAGTCATAATGATTACTTCATCCGAACTGGCGCGCATTTCTTCTTCCAGAATAATCAATTCCTTACTACGTCCAGCCAGTACAGTTATCACGCGGTTACCAGCTTGTTTTAGTGCTTGCACAATAGGCAACATCGGCGCAACTCCTACACCACCTCCGGCACATACAACGGTACCAAAATTCTCAATATGCGTTGCTTTCCCCAACGGGCCAACAACGTCTGTAATATAATCGCCTTCGTTCAATTCACACAAGCGGGTAGACGAGAGCCCCACTTCTTGTACAACCAATGTAATTGTACCCTTCTCTTTGTCTGCTTCGGCAATGGTCAATGGCATACGTTCACCTTTGTCGCCCACACGAACAATGACAAAATGCCCCGCTTTACGAGAGCGGGCAATTAGGGGCGCTTCGATAACCAGTTTAAAAACTTTTTCCGAAAAGCGCTCTTTACTAAGAATCTTGTTCATTATATCAACTTAATGTTTGTTTTGTCAGAATCTAAGAGCAAAGATACAAGCTTTTAATGAGATAAACAAAGGATTTCAAAAGAAGTACGAACTCGAATAGTATCCTCTAAAATTCAACTATTAAACGATATTTCGAATGCTGTAAGATTTTACCTGAGATTAGTTCAAACGACCTCATTTTTAGTTATTATCAAGAAATCACTCACATTCAACAGAGCAAGAATCGTAAGGTGTAATCTGGTCATTCAGTTTATTTGGCTTATTATGAATACACAAAAAATGTGCATTTTCATCGGGTCATTCTAAGTAGGGGCATTCTAAATAGAAGTCAGAAAGCAATAAAACGATCTTTTTCCCAAGTTTTTCGTATTTTTGCTATCTACACCGCAAAGCACGTCCCTTCCTCCAACGCCGATAAATTTAAGTAATCAACACGGCAAAATACCAAGGCTGCAATTAAATGGGGAAGATAATTATGTTCTGATAACGACAACAAACAAATAACGACCGATACACCATGTTAGAACTTCCCGAAATTCAAACCCTTAGTCGTCAAATTAATACAGCGTTGAGTGGTAAAATCATTACGCAGGTGTTTAATGCTACGAAGCCTCACAAGTTTACGTTTTATACCGGAGATCCTTTCTTGTACGGAAAACTACTTTCCAATAAAACGATTTTATCCTCTTGTGGATATGGTATGTTTGTTGACATTAACTTTTCCGATGATATTACCATGAATTTAAGCGATGGTGTCATTATACGTTATTATAACCCAAATGATGCAATACCATCGAATTATCAACCCTTATTGACCTTTAATGATGGCTCTTTTCTAGTTTTTTCTGTTGCAATGTACGGTTTTATTGGTATTAATATGAATAGAGAAAATCCAAATAAATATTACGCACTGAGTAAAGAGTCTGTTTCTCCTTTAAGTACGGCATATACTTTTCTGCATTTTCAAAGATTATTGACTGAGGCTAAGAAAACATTGACGGCTAAAGCGTTGCTGGCAACAGAACAGCGTATTCCGGGAGTTGGCAATGGTGTCACACAAGATATTCTTTTCAATGCCAGTGTACATCCGAAACAAAAAGTTTTTTTACTATCTGATAGACAGTTAGAACATTTATTTCAATCATTGAAAGAGACCTTATACGCTATGACTATTCGTGGTGGGCGTGATACACAGGCCGATTTATATGGTGTTTCTGGAAGATATCCAACCGTCCTTTCCTCTAGAACGTGGAAAAGACCTTGCCCCCGTTGTGGTGGAGTTATTGTAAAGGATGCCTATTTGGGAGGATCTGTTTATTACTGTCCGACATGTCAGCACATAAGGTGATTCGTCATATGCCTGTTTGGAAAAATGCCCGGAACGTTTAAACATCCCGGGCATTTTTTTCTGAAAAACATTTTGCCTATTTACAATATAAATAAACCGATGCACTGTCAAAACGTTTTTGGCAGGAGAAATGCAATCCCTTTTCCATTAACTCTTTTCCGCTAATTGTTTGTCCGTTTTCCCGGCAAGCAGCAACTTCAGGAGAGTCAATATTAACTTCCTCTATGGTATAGTTATAAGTTGGGTTAAGACCTTGCAGTCTTACATGCAACTCGTTGTTATCGTCTTTTATTTGATAAACAAAAAGGGCTGCCTTGGTCTTATTATCGCGTTCAATATACGAAACAACCGAACGTGAAGTTTCATAAGGAGAAACCAAACGATAAAGATCACCTAATTGCACGACGGGCCGTAATTTTGTTTTATAAACTTCAACCGCACGACGGGTGATCGCTTTGTCCTTTTCGTTCATGGTGACAGGATTGGCGTCCATACCCAAACAACCGCTCATGGCCACATCAAATGCAAATTTGAATGGCTGATTGCCCATATGGGTAACATGAGCACCGTGCGCTTTGGCCGGGAACACATGACTGGCTCCCCATTGAATGAAAACACGTGACATGGGAACGGTGTTGTCACTTGTCCAAAACTCATGAAAATAACGCAACGCACCATAGTCATTACGCGCACCTCCAGCCGAGCATAACATCATCTGCAAATTAGGATGCAGACGTACAGCCTCGCTGAATACATGGTACAATCCTTGTGTGTAATCGTACCACAAGTGTTGCTGTTTTTTACCTAAGTAATGCGAATATGGATTGTGGAACGGACTATTACAATCCCACTTTACAAAAGTGATACCGGGGTTATCTACCAATATTTTGTGAAAAGCATCAATACAGAATTTCTGTACCTCAGGATTCGCTAAATCCAAAACATATTGTCCACGTTGCAGGTGTTTAGGACGATTTGGCTCACATAACAACCATTCGGGATGTTCTTTTACCAAACGTGCCTCAGGATTGGCCATCTCCATCTCTACCCAAAGACCAAAATCAATTCCGGTTTTACCGGCAGCTTCAATAATTGTTTTCATTCCGTTAGGATGCATGATGGGGGTAGTTCCCCATTCACCCAATACACGAGCCTTATTGGGCAACCCGAACCATCCATCGTCCAGTAAGAACAGTTCAAATCCCAATTTTTTGGCTGGTTCAAGGAAAGGAATGATAACCTGATCGGCGGTGTTCATTCCCGTGGCTTCCCAGTTGTTGAAAATGGTACGCAATAACGTGCTGCCATCACGCATGCCATAGGCTAACCCCCAATGGTGAAGATTGCGTGAAGCCTGACCTTTACCTTGGTTACTGAATGTATAAAGCAATGCTGGTGTATTGAATGTTTTACCAGATTCCAATACATAATCGGAAGACCAAGGATTGATACCTGTAATAACCGTAAGATCATTTCCATTATTTTTGTCGAATGTAAAACGCCAGTTACCAGACCATGCCAATGTTCCGGCAACTACATTACCGGTTGTCTCTGTGGCTTTATTGCCCAATGATAAATAAAAATGTTGTTGGTTTTCATTGGAACTTGTGATGCCCCAACGATTCTCTATCACTTTACTTCCGGGTGTCAGCTGCGATTCGGTCACATTCAATTCGTTTGCCCATCCACCATGAAATTGTGTCAACCAATAGTTCCGTGTACCAAAACTTAATGCGGCAGATGCCACCTCTTTCAATGTCACAGGATCTGATTCATTATGGCTTATTTCAGTCCATTGCTCAATTACATTTTCTTTCGCATAGGTCTTATAGCACAAGGTAGCATAAAACGCGTAGTTGGGGTCTTTCATACGAATACGGGTCTGGGTGATATTGGCATCAAGAACCTTTACTTCCGCTGTATCGAACTTAAGCATGGTCGATGTATGCCCATCGGCATGCACAACGTGAAGTGCCGGTGTTCTCCAGTATGAAAAATCGGAACTGCT